>SKWV01000457.1 GCA_007128755.1 Trueperaceae bacterium | reverse complement strand
TCTACAGCGTCGATCCGGACGCGAACGGGCTGTACGCCCATCACGACTGCGTCGACGGCGACGGCGAAACGACGCTCTTTTCGGGACCGAACCGACGCGAGAGCGCCCTCTACGTCGGAGACGAGGACCTTCTCGTCGCGTCGCGCTTCCCAGTTCACGCGGTTGCTCACACCGTAGAAGTCTGGCTGGAAGTACATCATCAGCCACGGCGCGTCGTCGTAGAAGACCTGGAGCATGTCGTCGATGATGACGCGCTCTTCGGTCGGGTCGGTCGTCTGGGCGAGACGATCCCAGCCGCTGAACCAGTCCGGGTTGTCCCAGCCGGTGTAGTTCGTGCCGGCGTCGACGCGCGAGAGGTCGGCCATGTCGTACAGGGCGTTCCAGGTGGCGCCCCCCGAGCCGAGGAGGAAGAGCGGGCCGGCCTGGTTGCCGCCCGGCGCGACGATGAGCGGCACGAAGACCGACGCGAAGTCGAGCAGATCGACCTCGGTCTGGACGCCGACGTCGGAGAGGTACTGCCCGACGGCGAGGGCGACGTTGGCGTCGTTGAGGTAGCGGTTGTTGGGCGACTGGAGCGTGATGGTGAAGCGCACGCCGTCGGCGCCGCGGGGGTAGCCGGCCTCGTCGAGCAGTTGCTCGGCCCGCTCGGGGTCGAACGCGTAGGGGGTGAGGCTCTGGTTGTCGTTCGGCGGGTTGACGAGACCGGTCGCCCGATCGCAGTCGGTGCCGAGCAGCTGCGTGCAGATCGTCTCGACGTCGACGGCGTGGTTCATCGCGCGGCGGACGAGGACGTTCTGGATGGCAGCGCCGCCCTCGGAAGCGCTCGCGAAGGAGTCGCGCAGGTTGAAGCCGACGTAGATACGGCGCGTGCCGGCGACGGCCTGCACGGTAGCGCGGCCGCTGGCGTCGATGGTGCTGGCTTGATCGGGTGACACGTTGGCGACGATGTCGACGTTACCGGCCATCAGTTCCGCGGCCCGCGTCGAGGCCTCAGGGATGACGCGCCACACGATCCGGTCGAAGCCGGGGGTCGCGAGGGCGTAGTCGGCGACGCGCTCGAGCACGATGCGGTCGTCGCGGATCCACTCGACGAAGCGGTAGGGCCCGGACCCGACCGGGTTGTTCGCGGCCTCGTCCTTGGTCATCGCCTCGTAGGAGTCCTGACAGTGGATGAAGACCTCGCCGATCAGGCCGAGCGCGATGGCGTTGCGGCGCTCCATGACGATCGTGACGTCGAGATCGCTGTCGGCGCGGGCTTCGACGAAGCCGAGCGACGCGAAGATGAACCCGGGCGTGTTGCCGGTGAAGGCGAGCTCGGGGTCCTTCGCGCGGTTGAAGCTGTACGCCGCATCGATGGCTGTCAGGGCCTCGCCGTCATGGCAGGTCAGGCCTGGGATCAGCCGGAAGGTGATCTCGTTGCCGGCTTCGTTGGTCGTCCAGCTCTCGGCGAAGTACGGCACGAGCTCGCCGTCGGAGGTCGTCTTGACCAGCGTGCCCCACAGGTGGGCGGCGATGTTGGCCTCGGGTCGCGAGCCGGTGTCGGCAGGATCGAGCTTGCTGGCGTCGACGCTCTGAGCGACGACGAGCGTGTTGGCGTCGGGCGCCTGGGCGGCAGCTTGGAAGCTGAGCGCCAGAGCGAGCGTGGCGACGGCGATCAGGGAACGGATGCGCATACGGTGCCTCCTGAGATGGTCGTGCGGATCGTGCTGGCGGTGCTGGCGGTCCTGGTGGTACGGGTGCGGATGAAGCTCGGTTCGGGCCCCCCTAGGGCGGTTTCGCGCGATCCCCCCTTCTCAGCGCCGAAGCGCAGCTGAACGCGAAGTCTGTCACAGCGGGAGCCCCCACGACATGAGGGGCTGGAGGATGCGGTGGAGGAACGGGCGAGCGTTCACGGGAGCTGGCCCCCCGGGACGGCGGTGAGCACGTCGGCCACGTGCACCACCCTGGCGTCGCGACTCGCCTCGATGCACGCCTGCACCATCGCGAGCGAGCTGAGGTGGTCCCGGCCGCTGCACTCGAGCGGCGCGCCCTGTCCCACGGTGCGCACGAAGGCGCGGAGCAGGCCGGCGGTCTCGGTGACCCAGATCTCGTGAGGCGGGAGCGCGACCTCGTTCAGCTCGGCCTGCTCGCGCCGTGCGTAGGCGAGCTCGCCGAACTGATCGAACTGCGTGACCACGCCGTGGGTGCAGTCGGTGCGCCACTCGAAGCCCGGTGTGGCCCAGCCGCTCTGCCACAGTCCCTGGTAGGTGGCGCTCATGCCGCTCTCGAACGTGAAGAGCGCCGACACGTTCGTCTCGTGCGCGTACATGCTCCACGAGGGGTTCCACGCCCGGCACGCGACGTGGACGCTTTCGCTCCCGTAGACGTAGCGCAGGAGATCGAAGTGGTGGATCGACTGCTCCCAGAGCATCGGGTGCTCCATCGTGAGCGGGTAGCGGTTGATGCCCGGGCGGTAGCCGTCGCGCCAGCGCTCGTACGTGAAGCGCGTGAACTCCGGCGTGCCCACCGCGTCCTCGCGGTAGAGGCGCATGCGCTCCGTCGTCACGGCGAGGTAGCGGAAGTTGAGACCCACCATGAGGGGCACGCCGGCGTCCTCCATCAGGGTGACGTACCGGGCCGCCTCGGCGAGGTCGAGCGCCAAGGGCTTCTCGACCAGCACGGGGAGGTTGCGATCGGCCGCACCCCGCAGCTGCGCCTCGCGCCCGGAGGGCGGCGTGGCGAGCACGATGGCGTCGAGATCGTCGAAGGCGGCGAGGGCCCCGTCGAGCGAGGTGAACGTGGGGCGCTCCCCGAAGGTGGCGCAGGCGGACGAGAGGGCGTCGGAGGAGGGGTCGACGTAGGCGACGACCTCGCACGCGCTCTCGGCGTGCATCACCTGCGCCCAGTACCGCCCGCGGGCGCCGAGGCCGACGAGCACCATCCGCAAGGCGCTCACGCCGTGGCTCCCGTCGCAGGTGCTGTGCCGGCGCAGCGCGCCAGGGCCTCGGAGAAGGGCGTCCAGGTGTGCATCGGGAACTCCTGCCGGAAGCGCTCCGCCACGAAGCGCCCGCGAGCGCGCGGCGGCTCGGAGGACGAGGGCCGTTCGGCGATGCGAGCGCCAGGGACCACGCGCACGATCTCGGCCGCGAGGGCGCACTCGTCGAGGAACGTGTCGGACGACAGGTGGTAGAGCGCGTGCTGGAGCCGCTCCGCGTGCACGACCCGGTGCACGGCCTCGCCCAGGTCGGGGGCGAAGCTCCATGCTCGCCGGGGCGCCCCGGTCGTCGGTGTCACGACGCCGCTGACACGCGCCTCGTCGAGGAGGCGCTGCAGCGTGCTGACGCGCGGCCGCGTGCCCCGCGAGCGCTCCTCGGGCCCGAACACGTCGCCGAGTCGGAGGCAGACGGCGTCGCGGTCGTCGATCGCCCGCAACGCGACCACGACCTGCTCGATGAGGTGCTTCGTGAGCGCGTAGTGGCTCGCCGGTCGCACCGGCGTCTCCTCGTCGAAGACGTCGGCGTCGCTGCCGGCGAACACGCCACCGGAGCTCAGGAGTACCCGCCGCCCGACGCGGTGGGCTTCGGCCCAGCGGAGCGCGGCCAGCGCGGTGCCGACCTCCTGCTCCACGTACGCCTCGGGGGTCAGGCCGATCTCCATGGGATCCGCGGTGACCGCCGCGGCGTGGACGAGCGCGTCGACGCGTTCGCTCACGTGCTCGCCGAACGAGGCGGCGTCCGCGCGAACGAACGCGGCGTCGCGCCCATGCCACGCGTCGAGGAGCGCGGGCTCGAAGGCCCGGTCGACGAGGATGACGCGATCGCCGCGAGCGGCGTGCGCGGCCGCGATGTGCCGGCCGACGAAGCCGCCTGCGCCGGTGATCACCACGGTGGCCATCAGGAGGCGTCACCTTCTGCCCAGGATGCGAGCACGGTGTCGGTCCCGTCGGCGACGTGGGCCTCGAGGAGGAGGGCGGCGCCGTCCGCGTCTCCCGCGACGATGGTCTCGAGGATGCGGCGATGGTTGGCGGCGATGAGGGCGGCGTCGGCGATGCGCCGGTTCCGCATCGCCATCACCTGCCGCACCTGCATGGCGATGGTGCGCCAGAACGACGTGAGCAGATCGTGTTCGGCCCGCTCGATCAGGGACCGGTGGAATCGCTCGTCGACGAGGTTGAGCGCGCGCAGGTCGCCGCTCTGCGCGATGCGGTCCATCTCGTCGCACTGGGCCGCGAGGTCGCCCAGGTCGCCGTGGCGGCCGGCGCGCACGATGCGGCGGATCGCGAACCCCTCGTGCAGCGTCCGGATCTCGTGGAGCCCTTCGATGTCGCGGCGGCTCAGCCCCCGAACGGTCGTGCCCCGGTACGGGATCGTCTCGACCAGGCCGTCGAGGCTGAGGATACGAAGGGCCTCGCGCACGGGGGCGCGGCTCACGCCGAGGCTCGACGCCAGCGCGATCTCGACGAGCGGTGCGCCGGGCCCGAGGTCGCCGTTCAGGATCATCTCGCGCACCTGGTCGGCGATCCTCTCACTGAGGGGGAGGTTGCTGATCTCCCCGAGCGGCGGGTGCCCGGTGGGTTGTGGCGGCTCTGATTGGGGCATCGGCGCGTGGACGTCTCCTTGGGCTCGAGCGCGAAATCGGCGCGCAACAATCGACTGTCGACAATGTAACACTATGAGCCGCTCTTGCAAGAGCGCTCAGGAGGAGGCCCCACGTGCCCACGGATCGACCCGCACCACTCACCGAGAGCTTCTATCGCGAGCGCGTAGCGGCTACCCGCGCAGCCGTTCGAGATGCCGGCCTGGACGGCCTGCTCTGCCTCGACATGCACGACGTCATCTACCTGAGCGGCTTCTTCCACAGCCCGTCGGAGCGGCCAGTCGGGCTCTTCGTGCCCGCCGACGGCGAGCCGACGCTGTTCGTGCCGCTGCTCGAGCGCGAGCACGCCCAGGAGAGCTGGGTGCCACAGGTCGAGACGTACGAGGAGTTCCCAGGCGAGACCCACCCGGTGCCGTGGATGGTCGGACGCTGTGGCGCCGCGCGCCTCGGCGTCGACGCCCTCGATTGGCGGATCGCCGCGTCGCTGCGCGCTTCGGGGGTCGACGTGCGGCCGTGCGACGCGGTCGAGCGCCTGCGCTGGATCAAGACGGCGGAGGAGCTCGCGCTCGTGCGCGCCGCGGCGCGCTTCGCCGATCGCTGCCTCGAGCACGTGCTCGCGCAGGCGGGCGCCATCGCGGGGAACGGCGGGAGCGAGATCGACATCCTGCGCTCGGCACTCGCCGCGACGGAGGCCGACATGGAGCGAATCCTCGGCGACGCCTTCGCCGGCACCACCACGCGGGTCGTCGGGACGGTCCACTCCGGCCCCCGCGCCGCCCTGCCGCACGGCCGGACCAGCCTCCGCGTCCCGCAGCGGGGCGACGTACTGATCGCCGGGATCGGCGTCGCCATCGGCGGCTACCACGCCGAGAGCGGCGCGACCTTCGTGTTCGGCGACCCGAACCCCGATCAGCGCCGCTGCCTCCTCGCCGCCGACGCCTGCGACCGCGCTGCGAGCCTCGCCTGCCGGCCGGGCGCGCGCGGCGACGAGGTGAACGAACGCGGGCTCGCCCAGCTCCGCTCCGCCGGACTGGGTGACGCGATCCGCCACCGGATCGGCCACGGGATGGGCGTACAAGGGCACGAGAGCCCGTGGCTCGCGCCCGGCGGCGCCACTCCGATCGCGGCTGGGATGGTGTTCTCGAACGAACCCGGCATCTACCGGCCGGGCACCGACGGTTACCGCACGATCAACTCGATGATCGTGACCGAAGACGACCCCGAGATCCCGAGCCGCTTCCAGGCGGAGCACCCACCGCTGGAGCGGATCCTGGCGATCTGAGCCCTTCACCCCACGACGAGGAGCTAGGCGCGCGATCGGTGGCGCTCGACGACGTCCGCGAAGCGCGCCATCGCCTCCTCGATGCGGTGGAGGGGCTGGAGGTAGGAGACGCGCGTGTAGAGGTCGCTGTCGTCGCCGAACAGGCTCCCCGGGAAGAGCAGGACCCGTCCCTCGCGCAGGAGGATCTCGCAGAACTCGGGCGCCTTCATGCCGGTCCCGGACGTGTTCGTGTAGAGGTAGAACGCGCCGCCGGGGAACCCGTAGGTCAGGCCGAGGGCGTCCATCGACCGCATCAGCAGGGCTCGTCGCTCGGCGTAGGCGGCGCGCATCTCCGCGACGGCGTCCTGCGGGCCCGTGAGCGCCGCGAGGGCGGCGAACTGCGACGGCGTCGCGGTGTTGATGCTGAGCATGTGGCGCGGATCGACGACGCTACGCACGAACGCCTTGGGCGCCGCGAGGTACCCCACCCGCCAGCCGGTCATCGCATAGACCTTCGAGAAGCCGTTGAGCACGATGGTCCGTTCGCGCATCCCGTCGACCCGCGCGATCGAGAGGTGCTCGGCGCCCTCGTAGATGAGCGCGGCGTAGATCTCGTCGCTGATGACGATCAAGTCGTGCCGGATGGCGAGCGCGGCGATCTCGCGGATGACGGACGGCGGCGTCACGGCGCCCGTCGGGTTGTTGGGGCTCACGAGCACCAGCACCTTGGAGCGGGGCGTGATGCGCGCCTCGATCTCGGCGGGCATGAGGGCGAAGTCGTCACGCTCGTGCGTCGGCACGGGCACGCTAACGCCGCCGAACGCCTCGACGGCCTGGTCGTAGGTCGTGAAGCGCGGCGAGGTGATCAGCACCTCGTCGCCCGCCTCGATGAGCGCCAGCATGCAGAGCATGATGGACTCCTGGACGCCGGCGGTGACGACGACCTCGTCCTGGTCGTAGCTCAAGCCGTACTCGCGCGCGAGCGCAGCCGCGATCGCCTCGCGCAGGGGCGCCATTCCGGCGGGGTGCGTGTAGTGGTGCTCGTTCGCGTCGAGAGCGCGCTTGGCGGCCTCGACGATGTGCGCGGGCGTGTGGAAGTCCGGGTCGCCGCGGCCCATGGCGATCACGTCGTCGAGGCCGGACGCGATCTCGAGCATCTTGGTGCGGTAGGAGACGTCCTCCTCCTTGATGCGCGCGGCGCGGCGCGCGACGAGCGGATCGCGTGCGCTCCCCGCGGCCATCAGACAAGCCTCCGGCCCGCGACGTACGTCTGCACGACACGCGAGAGCGCGTCGAGGTCGGCGACGGGATCGCCGTCGACGACGATGAGGTCGGCCGCCTTGCCGGCCTCGAGCGAGCCGATCTCGTCCCCCATCTTGCTGAGCTGGGCCGCCAGGATGGTGGCGGAGCGGATGGCGGCGAGGTTGTCCTTCACCACGCCGAGGTCCACCATGAACTTGAGCTCGGGCGCGACCACGTCGTGGCCGACGGCGGGTGAGCCGGCGTCGGTGCCGAACACGATCGTCACGCCCGCGGCCGCGGCGCGCACCAGGCCGTCGTAACGACTCTTGTCGGCCACCGCGCGCTGGCGCTCGGCGATCTTCCACTCGGGGATGGCGAACTTCCGCGCGATCTCCGGCTGGCTCTGCATCACGACGGGCGCGAAGGTGGTCACGATCGGCACGCCGCGCTCCACGAGCAGGGCGATGGTCTCGTCGCTCATCGATCCGCCGTGCTCCACCACGTCGATGCCCGCCTCCACGACGCGCGCGATGCACGCGTCGAAGGTGGCGTGCGCGGTGATGGGGAGGCCGTTGCGGTGGCTCTCGTCGATGACCGCGGCGAGCTCCTCGTCGGTGAACTCGATCAGGTCGTGACAGGCCATGATCTTGATCAGGTCGGCGCCGGCGCGGACCTGGTCGCGCACGGCGCGCCGGATCTCGTCGGGACCGCTCGCCTCGCGGCAGCACCAGTACGTGTGCCCCCCGGTCTGCACGATCGACTCGCCGGTGACGAGCAGGCGCGGGCCCGGGAAGATCCCTTGCTCGACGGCCTGCTTGGCGGCGAGGTTCGTCTTGTTCATGCCGAGATCGCGCACCATCGTGATGCCGGCACGCAGGCTGATGAGCATGTTCCCGGCGATCTTGTAGGCGCTGATCTCGGGGCCGTCGTCGAGCGACTGCCGGGCCAGGTCGTGGATGCCGTCCCAGGCGAGATGGGCGTGGGAGTTGATCAGCCCGGGGAGGATCGTCGATCCCGGGACCTCGACCACCTCGACGTCGGACGCGATCTCGCCGAGGTCGGCCGCGCGGCCGACCGCCTCGATGCGGCCGTCGCGGATCGAGACGAAGCCGTCGTCGATGACGTCGTCACCGACGGCGGTCACGACCCGCCCCTTGAACAGGCGCGCCCCGGTCGGGACCTCGAACATCGGCTTGATCAGCTTCTGGAACCGCCACGCTGGTGCCTCTGGCATCTGGATCCTCTCTCGTCGCCCGCCGGATGACGCCGTGACGGTGCCCGGGGCGCTGTGGCATT
>SKWV01000036.1 GCA_007128755.1 Trueperaceae bacterium | reverse complement strand
CTCGGCGAGGTATATGGAAGCATCGAGTTGAACTTCCTCATCGGCCTTCCGAACCGCGAGCGCCCCTGGGTGATCGACCTCTTCTTCGGGGGTCGCTCCGCGCGGATCGTGTTCACCAGCAATCCCTAGCTCGTCCGGCGTTCCGCGCAGACGTTGATGGACATGACGCTGTTCGGCACCGCCCCCGGCGGTACACTCCGCCATGCCCGCCCGCCGCCCGCGAACCGCTCCCCTCACGGCCCGCACCGTCACCGTGATCGTGCTCGACTCCGTGGGCGTCGGCGAGCTACCCGACGCGGCCGCCTTCGGCGACGCGGGCGCGCACACGCTCGATCACACGCTGCGCGCGGCGCCCACCGACCTCCCGCACCTGTCCGCCCTCGGGCTCGGCTCGGTGCCGAGCGTCACCGAGGTGCCGACGGTGAGCGAGCCCGAGGCCGCCTACGGCCGCATGCGCGCGCGCTCGGCCGGCAAGGACACGACCACCGGCCACTGGGAGCTCATGGGGCTGGTGCTATCCGAGCCCTTTCCGACGTTCACGCGCTTCCCCGACGAGGTGATGCGCGCCTTCGACGCCGCCACCGGCCGCGCTCACTTGGGCAACCTCCCCGCGAGCGGCACCGCCATCTTGGACGAGCTCGGCGAGGAGCACCTCGCCACCGGCGCCCCGATCGTCTACACGAGCGCCGACAGCGTGCTCCAGGTGGCGGCGCACGTCGACGTCGTGCCGCTGGAGACGCTCTACGCCTGGTGCCGCGCCGCGCGCGAGTTCCTCACGGGGCCGCACGCCGTCGCGCGGGTGATCGCCCGCCCGTTCACGGGCGAACCGGGCGCCTGGCGCCGCCTCGGGGAGCACCGCAAGGACTACTCGCTGGCGCCGCACGCCCCCACGGTGCTCGACGCGCTCGCTTCGGCCGGGCGGGAGGTGGTCGGCGTCGGCAAGATCGGCGACATCTTCGCCGGCAGCGGCCTCACGCGCGACGTGCACGTCGCGAACGACGTCGAGGGCGTCGACCGGACGCTGGACGCGATGCGCGAAGCGCCGCACGGGCTCATCTTCACCAACTTGGTCGAGTTCGACGCGCTCTACGGCCACCGCCGCGATCCGGCGGGCTACGCGCGTGCCCTCGCGGCGTTCGACGCCCGCCTCCCGGAGCTGCGCGAGGCGCTCGGCCCCGAGGGCGTCCTGATGCTCGTGAGCGACCACGGCAACGACCCCACCCACCCCGGCACCGACCACACGCGCGAGCACGCGCTGCTGCTGGTGACGGGGGCGGGCGTCGTGCCGCGGCCGCTGCCGACGCGCGACACGTTCGCCGACGTGGGCGCCACGGTGGCGGAGCTGCTCGGGGTGGCGTGGTCGGGGTCCGGCACGTCGTTCGCGCTCGCGCTCGCGCAGGAGCCGCGTTGACCCCACGCCCTGAGCCAAACGAGAGCGGCACCACCCGAACCGGGTGATGCCGCCAAGAAGCACGCCGTGCGTCGCGCTCAGTCCGTGATGAGCTCGATGAACGCTTCCTGGACCCCGTCGCCGCGGCGGGTGCCGAGGCGGTAGATGCGGGTGTAGCCGCCGGGGCGCTGCAGGTAGCGCGGCGCGATGTCGTCCATCAGCTTGCGCTGGATGTCGCGATCGTGGACCTCGCGAGCGATGAGGCGGCGGGCGTGCAGATCCCCACCGCGAGCGGTGGTGATGAGCTTCTCCACGTACGGCTGGAGGTTCTTCGCCTTGGTGATGGTGGTCTTGATGCGGCCGTGACGGAAGAGCGCCGTGGCTTGCGCACGGGCCAGCGCGATCCGGCTGCTGCTGTTGCGGTTGAGCTTCCTACCGCTCGAGAGGTGACGCATGGTCGGGTATCACTCCTTCAGACTGAGGCCGCGGGCCGCGAGACGTTCGGTGATCTCTTCGAGGCTCTTCTCGCCGACGCCGCCGACCTTCTTGAGGTCACGCTCCGACAGGGCGAGCAGAGCGTTGACGGAGTCGATGCCCTCCTCTTGGAGGGAGTGGAGCACGCGCGAGGAGAGATCGAGGCTCTCGAGGCTCATCTGGACGCCCTCGGACGCGGCGGGGAGCGATGCGCTGTTCCCCGCGGTCGGGATGGTCATGACCGGCACCTTCGCCGGTTCGAGCTCGGCCACGTCGCCGCTGAACACGTTCAGCTGGCCGCGCAGGATCTCGACGGCCTCGTCGAGCGCGAAGCGCGGGTCGACGCTGCCGTCGGTCCACACCCGCAGGACGAGCCGGTCGAGGTCGGTCTTCTGCCCCACGCGGGTGTCCTCGACGCGATACGCGACGCGGCGCACGGGCGTGAACACGGCGTCGACCGGGATCGAGTTGATGCGGTCCTTGGTGCCGTGGATCTCGGCGGGGACGTAGCCCACGCCGTGCTCCACGCGCACTTCCATGACCAGCTTGCCGCCCTTGCCGAGCGTGGCGATGTGCAGCTCGGGGTTCATGACGTCGGCGCCCAGGGGGACGTCGAAGTCGCTCGCGGTGACCGGCCCCGCGGTCTCCTTGCGGAGCGTCAGCGTGACCGGGTCCTCGTCGTGCAGCTTCACGACGAGGTCCTTGAGGTTGAGGATGATCTGCATGACGTCCTCGGTCACGCCCGGGATGGTCGAGAACTCGTGCAGGACGTCCTCGATGTAGACGCTGGTGACGGCGGTGCCGGGGATCGACGAGAGCAGCACGCGCCGGAGCGGGTTGCCTAACGTGACGCCGTAGCCGCGGGGCAGCGGCTCGACCACGAACTCGCCGTACTTGTCGGTGGTCTTGGCCTTGAACTCTGGGATGATCTGCACGCTCTAGCTCCTGTCCAATGTCTGCTTCGGCGCTGCGGTCGCCGTGCGCGCTGTCCGTGCGCGCGTTGTCGTTGCGCGCGCTGAAGCTGCACGCGCTGACGTTGCGCGCGCGATCAGCGTGAGTAGTACTCGATGACCTGCAGCTCGTTCACGGGGACGACGATGTCCTCGCGGCTCGGGCGGTGCAGGAACCGGCCCTTGAGCGTGTCGGGGTCGATCTCGAGCCAGGGGTGCGGCTTGCCGCGCCGGCGGGCGTCGAGGTTGTCCTTGATGAACTGCATCTTGGCGGCGTTGGCGTGCACGCCGATCTCGTCGCCCGGATCGACCCGGTAGGACGGGATGTCGATGCGCTTGCCGTTCACCAGGATGTGGCCGTGGGCCACGAACTGGCGCGCCTGACGGCGGGTGGCGGCTATGCCCAAGTGGTACACGACGTTGTCGAGCCGCGACTCGAGCAGCTGCAGGAAGACCTGCCCGGTGGCGCCCGTCTTCTTGGAGGCCTCCTCGAAGAGGTTCCGGAACTGCTTCTCGCCCATGTTGTAGTAGAAGCGCAGCTTCTGCTTCTCGCGCAGGCGGACGGAGTAGTCCGACGGCTTGCGGCGGCGGCGCTGCCCGTGCTGGCCCGGAGGGTACGGGTGGCGCTCCATGTACTTCTGGACTTTCGGCGATTCGACGAGGTTGACGCCCTCACGCCGGCAGATCTTGACGATCGGTCCACGGTATCGACCCATGACTCTCCTCTACCCTTCTGCCCGGGTCGTCACTTCTGACGACGGCGCTTGCGGAGACGGCAGCCGTTGTGCGGCGTGGGGGTGTCATCGATGATGGTCCGCACGTTGACGCCGGTGGCTTGGATGGAGCGGATCGCCTGCTCGCGGCCCGAACCCGTGCCGCGGATGACGATGTCGAGCTGCGAGAGACCCAGGTTCTGGGCCTTGCGCGTGGCGTCGGCCGCCGCGAGCTGGGCGGCGTACGGCGTGCCCTTCTTGGAGCCCTTGTAGCCGATCGAGCCCGACGAGGACCACGCCACGGTGTTGCCATCCATGTCCGTGATCGTGACGATGGTGTTGTTGTACGAGGCGTGGATGAACGCCTTGCCCTCGGCGATGGAGCGCTTGACGCGCTTCTTGCCGGTCTTGGTGGTCGGTTTGGCCATCTGCTAGCCCCTCACTTCTTGGTCACGCGCTTCTTGCCGGCGACGGTGCGACGCGGGCCCTTGCGGGTGCGCGCGTTGGTCTTGGTCGATTGACCGCGCACGGGCAGGCCGCGACGGTGACGGAGGCCGCGGTAGCAGCCGATGTCCATGAGGCGCTTGATGTTGAGCTGCACCTCGCGGCGGAGGTCGCCCTCCACCTTGAAGGAGCCGTCGATGATCTCGCGCATGCGCGCGACCTCGGACTCCTGGAGGTCCTTGACGCGGGTGTCGGGATCGACACCAGCCTGGGAGAGGATCAGGCGGGAGCGCGTGATCCCGATACCGTAGATGTACGGCAACGCGTGCTCGATGCGCTTGTCCCGCGGGAGGTCGATGCCGGAGAGTCGGGCCATACTATCCCTGCCTTTGCTTGTGCTTCGGGTTGACCGAGCAGATCACGTAGACCCGCCCGTGCCGACGGATGATCTTGCACTTGTCGCACATGGGTTTGACGGACGCGCGGACCTTCATGCCTTCTCCTACTTCCGGTAGACGATCCGACCCTTTTCGGGATCGTAGGTGCTGATTTCGATGACCACCCTGTCGCCAGGGAGGATGCGGATGTAGTGACGGCGCATCTTCCCGCCCACGTGGGCGAGGATCTCGGGCCCGGCGTCCAACTGCACCAAGAAGGTGGTGTTGGGGCGCGCCTCGAGCACGACACCCTCCGTACGGATGGTGTCCTGCGTCGTCTCTTCGTCGCGGCGCGGCCGTGGTGGCCCGGTGAAGCGTCGTCGCGCCATGCTCTACCTCCCGGCCGGGTCGAGCCGGCCGTCCGCCGTGATGGCGGTCTTCGTGGTGGACGTCGCGCGCACGTTGGCGCGGGACGAACCCGGCGCGGTGAGCACCCAGGGTCCTTCGTCCGTGATGGCGACGGTGTGCTCGACGTGGGCGGCGAGTGAACCGTCGGCGCTGACGGCCGTCCAGCCGTCGTCGAGCACGTCGACGGTGGTCTGGTTGACCGTGACCATGGGCTCGATCGCGAGGACGAGTCCGGGACGGAGGACGGGGCCCGTGCCGGCCCGCCCGAAGTTGGGGACGTTGGGGGCCTCGTGGAAGGCGCGGCCGATGCCGTGCCCGACGAACTCCCGAACGACCCAGAAACCTGCCGCCTCGACGACGGCCTGGATGGCGGCCGAAACGTCACCGAGTCGGTTGCCGGCGCGCATCGCGTCGATCCCCGCCTGGAGCGAGCGCTCCGTGGCGTCGATCAGGCGGCGCGCCTCGTCGGAGACTTCGCCGATCGCGTAGGTGCGAGCCATGTCGGCGGCGAAGCCACGGTAGAAGGTGCCGATATCGATCGACAACAGATCGCCGGCCTCGAGGGGCCGTGATGACGGGAACCCGTGCACCACTGCCTCGTTGACCGACGTGCACAACGTAGCCGGGAAGCCGTTATAGCCCTTGAACGCGGGCCTCCCGCCTCGCGCGACGATAGCACGCTCGGCGACGTCGTTCAACTCGGCCGTCGTGACGCCGACGTCGATGGCGGCCTCGACGGCCTCGAGCGCCTCGCGGTTGATGACGGCCGCCTCGGCCATCACCTCGAGCTCGGCGCGGCGCTTCAGTATCACGGGTTTCCCATCGGGGAACCAGGAGGCGACGCTCCGTCGCGTCCGTGGGAAGAGCCGTCTTCCATCGCCTCGAGCACGTCACGCATGCGCGCCGTGATCGTCTCCATGTCGCCGGAGCCGTCGACGCGGCGCAGCGAGCGCTGGCCGTCGTAGTAGTCGAGCAGGGGCTGGGTCTGGCGGCGGTAGACGTCCATCCGGTTGCGGATGACGTCCTCGCTGTCGTCCGAGCGCCCCTCCTCCTCGGCGCGACCGAGGAGTCGACGCACGAGCTCCTCGTCGTCGACGTCGAGCACGATGGCGGCGGTGATGCGCGCGCCGTGCTCGGCGAGCAGCGCGTCGAGCGCGGCCGCCTGGCCCGGCGTGCGTGGGAAGCCGTCGAGCAGGAAGCGCATCGCCGGCGCCTCCTCGAAGGTGGCGCTCACCATGCCGATGATCACGTCGTCCGGCACGAGGTCGCCGGCGTCCATGAACGCCTGGGCGCGCTGACCGAGCTCGGTGCCGCGCGCCACGTGATCGCGGAGCATGTCGCCGGTGGAGAGCTTCGTGAGGCCGCGCTCGGCAGCGAGGCGTGACGCCTGCGTGCCCTTGCCGGCGCCGGGAGGCCCCATCAGCAGCACGATCTCGCGACCCTGGGTCGCGGCGGCGGCCATCAGAAGCGCCGTCCGCGGCCGCGGATGCGGCCCTTGGAGACGAAGCCCTCGTAGTGGCGCATCATCAGCTGCGACTCGAGCTGACGGAGCGTGTCGAGCGCCACGCCCACCATGATGAGCAGGCCGATGCCCGAGAAGACGAACGACAGCTGGCCGGCGCCCGTCATCCAGGCGAGCGTCTGCGGCAGCGCGTTGACGGAGCCGAGGAAGAGCGCGCCCCAGAGGGTGATGCGCTGGGTGATGCGCGTGAGGTGCTCGGTGGTCGGCTGCCCGGGGCGCACGCCGGGGACGAACCCGCCGTACTCGCGCAGGTTCTCGGAGATGCGCCGCGGGTCGAAGGAGATCTGCGTGTAGAAGTACGTGAACGCGACGATCAGCAGCGTGCTCACGAACAGTCCCTGCCACTGGGCCGGGTTGAACCAGGCGCCGATCGCCTGCAGCCAGAAGATGTCGGGGAACGACCCGATGAGCGTCTGTGGCAGGATCATGATCGACACCGCGAAGATGATGGGGATGACGCCCGCCGCGTTGAGGCGCAACGGGATGTAGGTGGATTGGCCGCCCATCACCTTCCGGCCCACCACCTTCCTCGCGTACTGGACGGGGATCCTGCGTTCCGCCTGTTGGACGAGCACCATCCCCGAGATCGCCACGATCAGGAGGGCGAAGAAGATGATGAGCGCGAAGATGTTGGCCTCGCCCCGGCCGATGAGCGCGAACTGCTGCGCGAGCGCGCCCGGGAAGGCCGCGACGATGCCCGCGTAGATGATCAGCGAGATGCCGTTGCCGATGCCGTGCTCGGTGATCTTCTCACCGAGCCACATCACCACCGACACGCCCGCCACCTGCGTGAGCAGCACGATGAACCAGAAGAAGGGTCCGTTGCTCCAGCCGACCTTGAGGACGCCGGAGGGACCGATGAGCGCGATCGCCAGGAAGACCGACTGCACGGCGGCGAGGCCGATGGCCCCGAGCCTGGTGTACTGCGTGATCTTCTTGCGGCCCTCCTCGCCCTCGCGCGCCAGCTTCTCGAGCGGCGGGTAGGTCGAGGTGAGCAGCTGGATGATGATGCTCGCGGTGATGTAGGGGATCACGCCGAGCGCGGCGATCGAGAAGACCTCGAAGTTCCCGCCCGAGATGAAGTTCAGCAGGGTGAAGATGTCGCCCTGGCCGAACGCGCCGGCGCGGAGTTGCTCCGCGTCGACGCCCGGTGTCGGGATGAACACCATGAGCCGGTAGATCGACAGCAAGCCGACCATGACCAGCAGCTTCGCGCGCAGGTCCGGAATGACGATGGCGTTCCGGAAGGCGGCTAGCATCAGGTGGTCTCCTCGTCGGCGTCCTCGGCAGGGGCGGCTTCGGCGGCAGCGGCGTCGGCGTCGGCAGCGTCGGCGTCGTCGGCGTCGGGCTCGGCGGCCGCGGCGGCCTCGGCCTCGTGGCCTTCGGCTTCCTCATCGGCCCAGAGCGTGACCTCGAGCGTGCCGCCGGCGGACCGCACCGCGTGCGCGGCCGACTTCGAGCAGGCGTCGACCTGGACCGTCAGGCCCTGGATCTCGAGCTCGCCGTTGCCGAGCAGCTTGATGGGCCGGTCGACGTGCCGGATCACGCCGCGCTCGCGCAGCGCGACCGGACCGACCGTGGTGCCGGCCTCGAAGAGGTTGAGGTCGTCCAAGTTGACGAGCTGGAACACGGTCCCGACGCGCGAGAAGCCGCGCTTGGGGAGCCGCATCACGAGGCGCGAGCGGCCGCCTTCCCAGCCGGCGCCCTGGCTGAAGCCCGAGCGGCTCTTCTGGCCCTTCTGGCCACGGCCGGCGGTCTTGCCGCGACCGCTACCCAGTCCCCGGCCGAGACGCTTGCGCGTCTTCTTGGAGCCGGCGGCGGGCTTGAGTTCGTTCAGTTTCACGTCTGAGCCTGCCCTTCGGGTGCCTTCTCCTCGATCGTGAGGAGGTAGGCGACCTTGTTCACCATGCCGGCGACGTCGCGCGTGTCCGCGACCTCGCGGGTGTCGCCGGTCTTCTTGAGGCCCAACGCGTAGACGGTCGCGCGCTGGTCCTTGGGGACACCGATGAGGGAGCGCCTGAGGGTGATCTTCACTCCGCCATCTCCCGCTCGCGCTTGCTCTCCTCGAAGGTGCGCAGCTGCTTGAGACCGTCGATCACGGCGTACGCGACGTTGGTCTGGTTGCGGGAGCCGAGCTCCTT
>SKWV01000427.1 GCA_007128755.1 Trueperaceae bacterium | reverse complement strand
CGGTTGCGAGAGGCGGGCGTCGATCCCGCCACCACCGTGCGCCACAACGATCTGGGCCAGCTCTCCGTCGCCGGCTGGCTCGCCTATCTGCTCCAGCACCCCGAGCAGGAGTCGCGAGCGCGACTCCGCCGCTGAGCGGCTGACGCCGGCGGGGGCCACCTCGGAGGCGCGCACGATGCCGGCCCTCCAGACGCAGCGCGTCTCCCGGATGCGCGGCGCTCCCAACCACGCCTCACGCGTCGTCGCCACCTTCGGCCCTGTGTTCGCCCGAGCCGATCGGCGTCGGTACCGGCGTCTCGCGCCCCTCCTTGTGCGCCAGGTAGAGCATGCTGTTGATGAGGCCCAGGTGCGTGAACGCCTGCGGGTAGTTGCCCAGGTAGGCGCCGGTCGTCGGATCGATCTGCTCGGAGTAGAGGCCCAGGTGGTTCGCACGGCTCCGCATGCCCTCGAACACCTCGTACGCCTCGTCGAGGCGACCCGACAGGGCGAGCGCATCGACCAACCAGAAGGTGCAGAGGTTGAACGCGCCCTCGATGCCTGCCACGCCGTCGTCCGCCTTGTAGCGGTACACGAGCCCGTTCTCCGTCAGGCCCTCGAGCGTCCGATCGAGGTTGCTCTGCACGCGCGGGTCCTCGAAGGGCAGGAACTCCTGCAAGGGGAAGAGCAGGTTCGAGGCGTCGAGCACGCTGCGCTCGTACGACTGCTTGAAGGCTCCCAGATCGGGATCGAAGCCCCGCTCGAGCACCTCCTCGCGGATCCGTCGCCGCGTGCGACGCCAGCGCTCTTCGTCGCCACGGATCACGCCCTCGCGGGCGAGCCGGAGCGCTCGGTCGAGGGCCATCCAGACCATCACCTTCGAGTAGACGAAGTGGAAGGGGCCGTTGCGCAGCTCCCACAGCCCGTAGTCGGGCTGCTGCCAACTCTGGCAGGCTTGATCGGCCACCTGCGGCAGGAACTCGCGGACCTCGCGTTCGAGCCTGCCGCCCAGGCGATGGAGCTCGTACGCCGCGCTGATGAGCTCGCCGTAGATGTCGAGCTGCAGCTGGTCGACCGCGCCGTTACCGACGCGCACCGGCGCCGACCGCCGGTACCCCTCCAGCTGTGGCTGCTCCTCCTCCTCGAGCTCCTTCTCGCCGTGCAGGCCGTACATGATCTGGAGGCCCCAGTCGCGCTCGCCCTCTTGTGCGACGCGTTCCGACCAGTTGACGAACGCCTCCGCGTCGGCTTGGTGCCCGAGAGCGAAGAGCGCCTGTGCAGACAGCGCCGCATCGCGGATCCACACGTAGCGGTAGTCCCAGTTCCGCACACCGCCCAGCACCTCCGGCAGGGAGGTGGTGGCCGCCGCCGCGATCGCGCCCGTGTCCGCGTTCGTGAGCAGCTTGAGCGCGAGTTCGGAGCGCACGATCGCGTCGCGATGCTCGCCGGCCCAAGCCCGATCGCCGGTCGCTTCATCCTTGCCGAGCCAGGCGCGCCACGTCGCCGCGGTCTCCGCGAGCGAGTCCTGTGCGGCGTCGAGCGTCACGTCGAGGTTCTCGGCGCCCCAGCGGGTGACGAGGGCGCGTCGCTCGCCAGCGCGCAACTCGAAGCGGCCACGAACGATCTGACCGAGTTCGTCCTCGACGAGCTCGAGCCCCTCCGGGACACCCGCGAGCGCCAGCGACTCGCTCCCGCCCCAGGCGAGGAAGCCGTTGGGGGCACGCATGACCGTGGTGGGGGCCTCCGCGAAACCGAAGCGCGGCTTCCACTCGAGCACGATCTCGACCGGCCCCCCTTCGGCCCGCAACAGCCGGTAGATCGCGCTCTCGGCGCGGGAGTCGCCACACCCGTCGATGGAGCCCGAGAGCGGCATGAAGTCGGTGACCACCAGGCGCCCGTGCTCACCCTCGAGAATCGTCTCCAGCACGTTCGTTCCCTCGAGGTAGCGCTGCTCCCGCCGCCCGATGCGTTCAGGCGCCACACGGAAGTGCCCGCCTCGGTCGTGGTCGAGGATCGCCGCGAAGACGCTTGGGCTGTCGAGGTTCGGTAGGCAGCACCAGTCGATGGCGCCATCGAGTCCGACGAGCGCCACGGTGCGCAGGTTCCCGATGGCGCCGTAATCCTCGATCGGCTTGTACGCGTTCACGTGCGGACCCGCGGGAGCACCCGCTCGCCGAAGTCGCGGATGAACGCCTCTTGGCTGCGGTGCACGTTGTGCAGGTAGATCTCGTCGAAGCCGAGCTCGAGCTCCTGCAAGAGCCAGTCCAGGTGCTGTTCTACGTCGGCGGAGACGCGCACGGGGCCGTGCAGGTCCTCGCGCCGCACGAACTCCGCCGCCGCGTCGAACGCCGCCGGCGTCTTCAGGTTCGCCAGCACGGGGCTGTCGAAGATGTTGGTGCGCCACTGCTCGAACGCCGCCTCCTCGGCATCGTCGTCGGAGGGGGCGTAGGCGACCTGCACCTGCAGCAGCATCGGCTTGCCCTCGCCGCCGCCGCTGCGGAAGGCGTCGACCACCTCCTGGAGCTCCTCGATCGGCTTGCCGACGGTGATGAGCCCATCCGCCCAGGAGCCGACCCACTCGGCCGTCTCGGGCGTGATGGCCGCGCCGATGAGCCGTGGTGCCGTGAGCGGCCGCGTGTAGAGCTTCGCTTCCTCCACGACGAAGTGGCCGTAGTGGGTGACTTCCTCGCCCTTCCACAGGGCGCGCATCACCTCGGCGGCCTCGAGGAGGCGCTCGTTGCGCTCCTGCTTGGTCGGCCAGCGCTCGCCGGTGATGTGTTCGTTCAGGTTCTGCCCGCTCCCGACCGCCAGCCAGAAGCGGTCGGGGAACATCTCGGCGAGGGTCGCCGCCGCCTGCGCGACGATCGCCGGATGGTAGCGCTGCCCCGGGGCGTTCACGACGCCGAAGGGGAGGCTCGTCGCCTGCAGCGCCGCGCCCAGCCACGACCAGGCGAAGCCGCTCTGGCCCTGCCGCTCGCTCCAGGGGGCGAAGTGATCCGAGCACATCGCGCACGAGAAGCCGGCGTCCTCGGCCGCTCCGACGTACGACAGCAGGGAGCTGGGACGGTACTGCTCGTGCGACGCGTGGTAGCCGATCTTCGTCATGCTAGACCGCCTCGTCGGCGATCGGGAAGGCCATGGTGCTCAGCAGCGCGTTCTCGGCCTGGCGCGAATCGAGCCGGGTGTGCTGCACCACGATCGGCACGCTCGAGCGCACCAGCGTGGCGTAGTCCGTGTCGTGGGGGATCGGCTCGGGATCGTCGAGGTCGTTGAGCCACAGGTGCAGCGTGCGTCGCGCGGGCACCCTCACCCGGTACGGCCCTGCCGGCTCCCGGTCCGAGAAGTACACCAGGATGTCGACCTGCGCGTCTTCGTCCGAAGTGTTCAAGAAGCAGAGCGTCTCGTGGCTCGTCATCGCCTCGGGCCCAGTGCTCGAGCCCGGGATGAAGCCTTCGGGGATCGCCCAGACAGTGTGGCCAGTGGCTCGATTCATGAACTCGACTCCTCGCGTCGAGTGTCATCCGGGATGATGCGGCGGGCCGTGACGCCAGGCACACCTCCACGCTCTCGAACGACGCGGCACGGTCTCGTTGACCCAGGTCATGGTCAACGGAGATGTCCTGCATCGGGGCTGACGCTTCCGGTCGATCCGCCTCGACGCCGGCCCTGGCACGCCTACGGGTGCCGCGCGTCCGTCCGGCACACGCACAGCTCCTCGATGCGCTCCACGAGCCACTGCCGCTTCTCCCCCGTCACGCCTCTCAGGCGGAACGCCCGCTCGAGCGTGACCTTCGGAGCGAGCGTCGACCGAAGGCTCGGGTTAGCGAGCGGCGTGAAGCCGTCGTCAACGAGGATCGGCAGCACCTCCGGATGGCACTCGAGCAACACGGACACCCGCACGTTCAGGATGTCGCACCGGGTCGGACGGTCGGGCAGCGTGTCGATCATGCGGTCCATCGTGTGCCGTGCCCATCGTGCTCCTCCATGACCCAAGTCATGGAGGCAACGGCCGCGCCGGCGCTAGCGTCCGTATGTGCATCACCCCGACGTGCTTCTCGACAACCGCGGCCTCGAACCGCCGCAGCCGATGCTCCGAACCCTCGAGGCACTCGAGGCGCTGCCTGCCGGCGGCGTGCTCGTGATCCACAACGATCGCGTGCCCGTGTTCCTGCTGCCGGTGCTCGAGGAGCGAGGAGCAACGGTCGTCGTCGACGAGCAGCCCGACGGCAGCGCGCGGGTGCGCATCACCGCCGCGGCAGGGTCGTGAACCTCTCCGGGCGGAGCAGCCTCGTACCGTTCGGCCTCGTGGCAGCGTTCCTCGGCACGGGCGTCGCGTCCCTCGTGCTCGCGTACACCGTGGTGTTGCTCGAGCCGGCGTCGTTCCTCTTGGCGATCGCGACGCCGAAGGCGCTGGCGACGGTGCATCTCGTCACGCTCGGGTTCGGCGTGATGATCCTCGTCGGCGCCCTGCAGCAGCTCGCTCCCGTGTTGCTCGTCACCCCGCTCGCATCGGTGCGGGCCGCCTACGTGACTCTCGTGCTGCTCCTCACGGGCGTCGCGGGCGTGATCGGCGGCTTCGCGCGCGGGTACGACGTGCCTCTCCTCGCGAGCGGCGCGATCCTGTCGTTCCTCGCGGTCCTGGTGCTGCTCGTGAACCTCGCGACGACGTACCGGCGGTCTCGGGCACGCTCCACCGTGAATGCCTCGCTGATCGCCAGCGCCTGCTACCTGCTCCTCACGATCGCGCTCGGCGGGCTGGTCGCGGCGTCGCGCCTCGTACCCGAGATCGCCGCGATCCTCGGGTACGCGACACCGCTGCACCTCGCGCTCGGCCTCTTCGGCGTGTTCTTCCTCGCGATCGCCTCCACGGGACACCGCCTCCTCGGGATGTTCGTGCTCGCGCACGGCGTCACCCAGGTGCGCCTGCGCATCATCGCAGGCGGCGTGCACGCCGCGATCGCGCTGCTCGCGCTCGGCACGTTCACGAGGCTCGAAACGGGCGCGCTTGCCATCGTGCTGCTCATCGGTGCCCTCGTGGTCTTCGGCGTCGACACCGCCGTCATCGTCCGCCGGCGCATGCGACGCGTCTTCGAGCGCTCCATCCGGCTGTACCTCGTGAGCGTCTCGCTCGCGATGCTCGCCGTGCCACTCTGGCTCACGGGGCACCACGCCGCGGCCGTCACGATCTTCCTCCTGGGCTTCGTCACCCTGGCGATCGCCGGGATGCTCGTGAAGATCATGTCGTTCCTGGCCTGGCAGTACCGCTACGCGCCGCACGTCGGCCGTGGGGAGGTCCCGCTCATGCATCACCTCGTCCGTGACGACCTCGAGAATGTAACGACTGCCGGCCTCGTGAGCGGCGCCCTCCTCCTCCCTGCCGCGCTCGTGACCAGCGTGCCGCTTCTCGCCCACGCCGGCGCGTTCACCGGCACGATCGGCGCTTCGAGCCTCGCACTGCACCTCCTGTGGATCGCGACTGGCGCTCACGCGCGTCGCGTGCCTCGCGCCACCCTTGGAGAAACCGCATGACGCTATCGCCCCCAGGCGCACCCGAGAGCGGACCGACGAGCTCGAGCGTCCGCGACGTTCTCGCCTGCGTGATCGACCCGGAACTCGGTATCGACATCGTCGCGCTCGGGCTCGTTCGCGATGTCGGCATCGAGTGCGCGAAGATCAGCGTCACCATGACCCTGACCACCCCTGGCTGCCCCCTCGGCGACACCATCACCCGCGACGCCCGCACCCGCCTCGAGCGGCACGCGCCCGACCACTGGATCGACGTCGTCCTCACCTGGGATCCACCCTGGAGTGCCGACCAGATGACGGTACGCGCCCGCGAGGCTCTCGGGTTCCGGTAGCGAACCGCGCCGCGAGCTCCCGATCGGAGGCCGTCAGCTGAGCGGCGGTGCGCGCCTCGCCGTGACCTCGTCACCCGTCCGGGCTGCCGCCTCTCGCACCTCGCGCATCCGGCGGATGGTGTCGCTCGTCTGGACGCGGGCGAACATCGCGTTGACGAACGTGAGGATCGCCCCGAAGAGGAGGAGGCTCGACACGACAGTCGCCGTGTGGAACGTCCCCGCACCGGTGTAGCGCCACGCGGGCTCCGCGAAGAACCGCAGGATCAGACCGGCGTTCAGGAGCCAAAACGTCACGGCCTCGTGCCGCTCCTGCCGCAGGCCACCGGGCCTCGGCATCATCCAGTAGGCTACGCCCATCACCATCGACAGGAAGAAGCCGATCACGCCGAGGTGGATGTGCGTCGTTCGGTAGTAGGTCATCAGCGTCGGGAACAGGTAGAAGAGCACGCCGAGCGCGCCGGTGAGCACGAGGTACACGAGAGACATGCGGATGATGCGAGCCTCGTAGAGGGACATGCGGTGCGCCGAGTGGGCCGCCCGCGCGTCGACAGCGGGCGGGCCGGCTCGTCTCCTAGACCTTGCCGATCTTCACGCGCCAGAGGCTCGGGCCCTGCTCGAGGTACTCCCACGCGAGCTGACCGGTGCGTTCCGCTTGCAACTGATAGTAGAGCGGCTTCGGATCGTGGTCGTTCACGAGTTCGAACGCGCCACCCGACGGAAGCGCGTCGAACAGATCGAAGATCTTCGGATGACGCTCGCGCGGTACGATCGAACGGACATCGAGTTGATGCATGCGTGGTGGTGCTCCCTTCGTGTTGCTACGCCAGGGAGTATCCCCCGCAAACGACGCGACGCGACATGACCTGGGTCATGGTCGATCGGACTGCACACGCACGATGCTCATGGCGAAAAACGGACGAGGAACTCGTCTTCATCGCCTTGCTGCACACGGCGCCCGAACCATCGCCCATCCCGTCCTCCGCCGACGGCGACACGTACCTCACGTGGCACATGTGAGCGGCACGAGCCGCCACGCCTTCAGTGTCTCGCCGTCCGCATCCCGCAGCACGGCGAACGGCGCCGTGGGCTCGTGAGCGCCTGCGTCGTGGCCGTGCTCGACCAGATCGCGGATCCAGATCAGCTAGCGGCTCGCCCAGAGCATGCCGCGGCGTGCGATCTCACGAGCTTCCTCGACGTCGAAGTCCTCGACGACGTGACCGAGTGAGGAGTAGAACACCTTGCCCGACCCCCACCGGCGCTTCCACACCACGGGCATCACGCATCCCTCCGTCCACGGAGCGTGCTCGCCGCTGAAGGTCGTGGTCGCCAGCACGTCGTTGCAGGGATCGACGTGCAGGTAGTACTGCTCGGAGCGCATGTCGAAGTCGCGCAGTCCGCTGGTGATCGGATCGTCCTTCGGCGAGATGTGTACGCGGTAGCCGATGATGCCTCCCGGGTGCGCGACGAACTGCCCTCCCACCATGAACTGGTAGGCCGTGCTCGCGCGGAAGGCGTCCGCCATCCCGTGCCATCCCGCCACTCCGGTTCCCCGTTCGATCGCTCCGAGCAGCCCTGCCTCTTGCTCCTTGGTGATCTCCCCCATGGTCCATAGGGGCACGATGAGATCGAACGTCGAGAGCGTGTCGACGTCCGAGAGGCGATCGAGGCTCTCCGCCACCGTGACCTCGAACCCGGCGGTTTCCAGATCGGACCGGGCGATCTCGGCGAACGCCGCCGGTTGATGGCCTTCCCAGCCGCCGAAGAAGACGAATGCTCGTTTCATGGACTTCCCCTCCTGAATCGTTCGCCTGTCTCGCCGTTCGTTGCGGCCGCAGCAGGACGGCGTGCGGACGAGGTACGACGGCGCCCGCTCCCATTCGCGGCGAGCACCCAGCAAGCATCCTCGCCAACGGACCACAACCGGATCCGGCGCATGAACTCGCGCACGAGCTCGCGCAGTCGCCGGAGGCCATCATCACTGAGGACGCGCGACTCGCTCGCGTCGACGCGTGTCACCGAGGGTCCATGCTGCCCACGGATCGAGCCTTTCGACGGAGCGTCCCGACATTCAACCACTCCATGGCCGGAAATCGACCATGTCATGGTGGAGTCTCGATGCGTGCTCGATCGTGCACTGAGCGATCCATGCGACTCGTTGGCCTCCGTTCCGGGTCCACTGGTGCTCGACGAGGTCCAGCGCGCTCCCGAGATGCTGCTGGCCATCAGAGCAGCCGTCGACCGTAACCGCCGGGTGGGTCGCTTCCTCCTCACCGAGGCCGGGGCCGTCGCCCAATGCCCGGTAGACTGACGGGGTCAGGGGGCCGGTCCATGCGTGTCGTATCGATGCTGCCAGCGGCGACCGAGATGATGTTCGCGCTCGGCCTCGGAGACGATCTCGTCGCCGTGTCCCACGACTGTGATCATCCGGCGGGCGTGCGGGACAAGCCGCCCATCACGCACTGCGAGATCCACGGATCCGGCCTGTCGAGCGGCGTGGTGGATGCATGGGTGCGCGAGACGCTGGCGGAGCAGGGGACGCTCTACACCATCGACGAGCCGCTCCTACGCCGCCTCGAGCCGGACGTGATCCTCACGCAGCAGCTCTGCGACGTCTGCGCGCCCAGCCACGGCTCCG
>SKWV01000071.1 GCA_007128755.1 Trueperaceae bacterium | reverse complement strand
GACACGCCCGAGCTCCTCGACCGCTACGTCCGCGCGTTCCATGACGACTTCGTGGCCCTCACCGGATCGAACGCGCCGCCGACGCCGACCTGGTGATCCTGGGCCTGCCTCGGCGCGACGCGGCGCGCGGGGCGCTGGGGACGATGGCGCGCGCGCTGGTGGCCGGGCTGCCGGCGTCGTCCGCGGTGCTGATGATCCACCGGCGCTGACGCTCCGGGCGGCGCGGGCGCGTCGCCCCGCCCGGCGACTCAGAACCCGGGGAGCCGGCGGATGTGCCCTAAGTCGGACGCGAGGCGGCGGAGCGCATCCTGGCCGTAGACGTAGCGCAACGCGCCGGCCCGGTCGATCACCGCGACGACGTCGGTGTGCACGAACGTCGGCGTGCCGATGCCGGCGTACCCGATGAAGAACGTGCGCGCGGCCGTCGCGATCTGCGCGTTCGTCCCGGTGAGGGCCACGAAGTCGCCATGGAACGCGCGGACGTAGCGGTCGAGGAGCTCGGGCGTGTCGTGCTCGGGATCGACCGTGATCATGGCGACGGTCAGGTCGTCGGGCTCGCCGAGGTGCTCGTAGATGCGCGCGAGGTTGGCCATGGTCAGCGCGCAGACGTCGGGGCAGCGGGTGAAGCCGAAGAAGACCAGCGTCGTGCCGCCGGTGGCGACGTCGGCGAGGCTGACGGCGCTGCCGTCGCCCCGCACGAGGTCGAGGTCCACCACGCGCGGCGGTTGCTGGAGCGCGGTTCCGGCCAGCTCCGGCGGCGGGCGCAGCGCGAGACCGAGGCCGTAGGCGAGCGCGCCGGCGACCGCGATGAGGGCGACGAGGCCGATGCGGCGGGTGGTGCGGTTCACGCTCCCGAGGCTAGCACTCGGCGGCGGGTCGTCAGCGCTCCGTGCGTACCATCGCCATGAACGCCTCGACGAGGGCGGGATCGAAGTGGCTCCCCGCGCCCTCGAGGATGTGGTCGAGCGTCCGTTCGCGGGTCCAGGCCCCGCGGTAGGGGCGTTCGCTGGTGAGCGCGTCGAAGACGTCGACGATCGCGAAGATCCGTGCGGCCAACGGGATCTGCTCGCCCTTGAGGCCGCGCGGGTACCCGCCGCCGTCCCAGCGCTCGTGATGGCAGTACGGGATGTCGATGGCTGGGCGCAAGAAGTCGATGGGCGAGAGCAGCTCGAACGCGTAGACCGTGTGCTGCTCGATGAGCGCGCGCTCCTCGGGGTCGAGCGGGCCGCGCTTCAGCAGCACCGAGTCGGGGACGCCCATCTTGCCGATGTCGTGCAGCAGGGCGCCACGCTGGATGTGGACCAGGTCCTTGCCGTCGACGCCCAAGCGCCGGGCGAGGCGCACCGTCATCTGCGTGACGCGCTGGGAGTGACCGGCGGTCTCCTCGTCCTTGAGGTCGAGCGCGTACGCCCACCCCTCGATCGTCTTGTCGTACGCGAGCTGCAGCTCGATGTTGGAGCGCTCCAGCGACCGGAACAGCAGCGCGCTCTCGACCGCGATGGCGCCCTGATCCGCGAACGTCTCCAGGAACTCGAACCACTCCGCGTCGGGCACGAAGACCTTCGTGGCGTAGAGCTCGATCACGCCCTGGAGCTGGCCCTTGGTGAGCATCGGCACGGCCCAGTAGGCGACGTACCCCTCTTGGTGCGCGGGGTCGACGACGGAGCCCCAGCGCGGGTCGCGCTGCAGGTCCTGCAGGTAGACGGTGCGTTGCTCGAGCGCCGCGTAGCCGGCGAGCGAGTCGCCCAGCGGCACCAGGGTGTCTCGGGCGATCTCGCCGCCGAACCCGCGCGCCGCGGTCGGCTGCAGGGTCTGCGTGTGCTCGTCGTAGAGCAGCACGCCGGCGGCCTCGATCTTGAGGTCCGACTGCACCTGCTCGAGGAAGATGTCGAGCGCCAGGCCCACGTCGACGGAGTTGGTGATCGCCATGTCGATGCGCCGGAGCGCCTGCAGGTGCTGCATGCGGCGCTCGAGCTGGGCGTTGAGGTCCTTGGCGGAATCCGTCGCCCGGACGCGCTCGGTGATGTCGTGGTAGTTGAGGACGAACGCGCCGATGTCGGGGTCGTCGACCATGTTCGTCAGCGTGCCCTCGAGCCAGTGCCAGCGGCCGTGG
Organism: Trueperaceae bacterium; assembly: GCA_007128755.1. Lineage (GTDB taxonomy): Bacteria > Deinococcota > Deinococci > Deinococcales > Trueperaceae > SKWV01. Next base: position 6,428 of record SKWV01000071.1, on the reverse strand, counting down.
GCGTCGCGCATGCGGTACGTGATGCTCTCGCGCTCTCCGGTACGGCCGGTCAGGGTGGCGACGACCTCCTCGAAGCGCTTGCGATCGGCCGGATGGATGAGGTCACGTCGGTCGCGGCCGGCGAGCTCGAGCGTGCGGAAGCCCAGCGCGGCCGCGGCGCGCGTACCGACGGTGCGGTTGGTCAGGTCGGGGCCGAGCAGCGCCACGCCGTCGAACGCGTTCTCGACGATGGCCTTGTAGAGCCGCTCGCTGCGCCGCGCGCTCTCCTCCGCCTCGACCCGCCGGCTGACGTCCTGGAGGGCGACGAGCCAGCGCGGGAACGTGCGTGAGGGGAGCGTGCTGATCGTCACCTGGACGGAGAGGCGACCCCCCTCGGCGTCACGGTGATGCGCGACGTGCTCCGCGTCCTCGTTCGCGATCGTCGCGAAGTCGGGCAGCGTCGCGCCGTCGGCCCAGAGGTCGCCCAAGTGCATGCGCGTGAACGCCTCGTGCGCGATGCCGTAGAGGGCGGTGGCCGCGTCGTTCACCTCGAGCACGCGCCGAGACGCGACGTCCACCAGCAGCAGCGGCTGCGGATGGTTGTCGAAGAGGCAGTCGCGCGTGAGACCGTCGGTGGTGGATGCGATGCGGATCAAACCGTCCTCCGGCCCTCCACCCCCGATATTCGACACGCACGCGCGTCGGGCCAGAAAGGAGAGCGCGCCCATGGTAGCCCCGGAACTCTGACGGGCTCATGACAAACCCGACCTCGCTCGGCGACGCCGCGGCCGACGAGCCCGTTCGGGGCTCGCCGGAACGGTCGGGAGCCTAGTCGCCGGAGCCGGACGTGGGCGGTGCGGAGGGGCCCGCGGAGGGGCCCGCGGAGGCGCCGCCGGTGCCCGCCGGACCGAGCGCCTCGATGCGGGCGTAGCCCTCCTCGAGCAGCTGCGCGACGTCCTTGACCACCGGTGCACCGTCGGCCGAGCCGAGCATGACCTTGCAGAAGGGACAGCCGGCCGCCACGACCGCGGCTCCCGTCGCCCGCGCCTCGCCGACGCGCTCGTCCGCCACCTTGCGCTCCCCGCGCTCCTCTTCCTTCCAGAACTGCGCGCCCCCGGCCCCGCAGCAGAAGGAGGACTCGCGGCTCCGCGGCATCTCCCGGCGCTCGGAGCCGAGCGCGTCGAGCACGCGGCGCGGCGCGTCGTACTCGCCGTTGTGTCGACCGAGGTAGCAGGGGTCGTGGAACGTCACGGCTTCGCCGCCCGCGCCGCCGGCGCCGAGGGGCGCCAACCGCCCCTCGGCCACGAGCATGTCGAGGAACTGCGTGTGGTGCACCACGTCGTAGTGCCCGCCGAGCTGCGGGTAGTCGTTGAAGAGCGCGTTGAAGCAGTGCGGGCAGGTGGTGACGACCTTCTTGGGGGTGCTCTGCTCCACCGCGTGGGCGGCGAGCGTCTCGTTCAGCACCAAGACGTTCTCGCTCGCGAGCTGGTAGTAGAGGTACTCGTTGCCGGCGCGGCGGGCGGGGTCGCCCGTGCACTTCTCGCCCTGGCCGAGCACGGCGTAGTTGACGCCGGCACGCTCGAGCAGGCGCGCCATGGAGCGCGTCGTCGCCTGGGCGGCGGGGTCGTACGAGCCGGCGCAGCCGACCCAGAAGAGCACCTCGAAGTCCGGGGCGTCGTCGACGGTGGGCACGACCGTGTCGAACCCCTTCGTCCAGTCGAGCCGGGCGTCGGCCGAGAGCCCCCACGGGTTGCCGGTGCGCTCCATGCCGCGGAAGGCGTTCTGCAGCTCGCTGGGGAACTCGCCCTGCATCATCACCAGGTCGCGGCGGATGTCGATGATGTCGATCATCTGCTCGCAGCCGACGGGGCAGATCTCCATGCAGGCGCCGCAGGTCGTGCAGGCCCACACGGCCTCGGGGCTGATCGCGAACTCGACCAGCGGCCGTGGGCTGCTCTCGCCGGCCGCGAACGCGTCGGCGTGCGCCATCACCTCGTAGCGCTTGTTGATCTCGAGCGCCGCGGGTGACAGCACCTTGCCGGTCACGTTCGCCGGGCAGACGTTCGTGCAGCGGTTGCACTGGATGCAGGCGTAGGCGTCGAGCAGCTGCGGGACGCTCAGGTGCTCGAGCGAGGCGGCGCCGTACTGCTCGAGCGTCTCGTCCTCGAAGTCGATCGGCTCCAGCGCCCCGAGGGGCACCGGGGCGCCGTCCTCGTCCCGGCGTTCGAGCGCGAACTTCACCGGGGCCGCGAAGAGGTGGATGTGCTTCGAGCGGGGGAAGTACGGCAGGAACGCGAGGATGAGCCCCAACGCGCCCCACCAGCCGACGTGCCAGCCGACGATGCGGTCGCTGCCGTAGCCCACCAGCCCGGCGATCGTGGTGGCGAACGGCTGCCATGGGTCCGGTTGGCCCTCGTGCGCCACCCAGAAGCCCTCGCCCAGCAGGCGGAAGCCGACGTGCCCGAGGATGAACGCCCCGACGATCGCGCTGTCGCGGCGCATGCCGCCCGCGCGCACGTGCTCGTGCAGGGTCGTCCCCTCGTGCTGGTCGAGCCGCGGGTCGCGAGCGCCGAAGCGGCGCACCAGGAAGAAGGCGACGCCGACGAGGATGAGGACCGAGAGCACGTCGGCCACCAGGCGGAACAGGTGGCCGGGGAGGCCGATGTCGACCGTCGTCCAGGCGACCGGCAGCAGCCCGCGCGCCGCGTCGAAGCCGTTGACGAGCAGGTAGAAGACGAAGCCGTAGAAGACGAAGGCGTGGAAGAACGACACGACCGGCCGGTCCTTGAACACGGTCGACTGCGAGAGCGTGCGGACCATGGCCGAGCCGATGCGGTTCCCGAGGCGGTCCCAGCGGCCGTAGTGGAAGCGGCGTGTCCCGCGGGCGACGATCAGCCCCACGCGGCGGAAGCCGACGTAGGCGAACCACAGCGAGACCGCCGCGAGGGCGATGAAGATGAGCTTCTCGGGCGTCGTCAGCACGTGGTGCCTCCCCAGGGCCTGGGCTCGATCGTACCGCGGCGGCGGAGGCCGGGTCCTGCACGCGCCGCCGCCGCGATCTCACCGCGATAGGTGAGGCACATCACATGATGCCGCACGGCGATTCCGGTACATTGAGCGCACCACAGAGAGGAGGTGGTCCGAATCATAGAATCGACAACGGCCAGTGGAGGTACCCGTCGAGGGTAACCACGTCACGCCTCCGTTGAGGAGAACCACGGTTCCCTCGATACTCAGGCGGGTAACCGACGACCCCCGGATCAGCCGGGGGTCGTTTTTTCGTGCCCGCGCGCCGACGTCGTGGTCGTCGTGCCGGCGCGCCGATCAGCGCTCGAAGGACCGCCACACGACGGGCACGAGCGCCGCCGCCAGCATCATCTTGAGCACGTCACCGACCACGAACGGCCACACGCCCCACGCCAGCGCGGTCGGCAGGTCGGGTGCGAAGCCCAGCAGCCACGTCACCCCGCTCGCGTAGATGATCACGGTCCCCACGCCCATCGCCGCGGTCATGCCGGCGAACGAGCGGTCCCAGCCGCGCTGCGACAGGGCGCCCACCACGAGCGCGGCGAGGACGAACCCGACGAGGTAGCCCGCGGTGACGCCCGTCATCGCCGCCACGCCGCCGGCGCCGCCCGTGAACACCCCGAGGCCGGCGCTGCCGACGGCGAGGTAGGCCACCATGGTGAGCGTGCCGAGCGACATGCCGTAGACCGCGGCCAGCAGCAGCACGCCGAACGTCTGGCCGGTGATCGGCACCGGCCCGATCACGACCCGGACCTGCGCGAGGAGCGCCAGCAGCGTCACCCCCAGCGCCACCTGGATCGCGACGCGCAGGCCGGCGTTCGGCACCGGCAGCAGCCGGTCGATGAGCGGTGGGTGGAAGGCGGGCACGAGCCCTGTGGTCGACATGCCGCCTAGTATAGCCGCATGCCAGAGCCGCATCCGGACCCGAACCTCGTCGCCGACGCCCCCCGCCGCAGCGACTGGGTCATCACGGTCGACACCGTCTTCCCGCACCACGCGAACCCGTTGGGCACCATCTTCGGCGGCCGGGTGCTCGAGCTCCTCGACGTGAACGCCGCCATCGCGTGCCAGCGCTTCGCGCGCTCGATCGTGGTGACGGCGTCGACCGAGCCGATCGACTTCCGCAACCCCGTCTGGGTCGGCGAGATCCTCGAGCTGCGCAGCCGCGTCGCCTGGACCGGGCGCACCAGCATGATCGTCCGCTGCGAGGTGGTCGGCGAGAACGCGCTCACGGGCGATCGGCGGCTCTGCACCATGGGCCACATGAACTTCGTGGCGCTCGACGAGTCCGGCCGCCCGCACGCCGTGCCCCGCCTGCTGGTGGAGAGCGACGAGGAGCGCGATCATTGGGCCACGGGAGCGGCGGTGCGCGAGGCGATCCTGCTCCGCCGCCGCCCCGTCGCCGTCACGCCAAAGCCCCCTGGCGCGTGATACGCTCCCGGCGTTGCGGCACCTCCAGGTCCGTAGGCGCCTGACGCGGGCGCGCCCCCGGAGGGGTCCGAACCACCTGGAGGAACCCATGAGCGACATCGCCAGCCTCGATCCGGCGCTGGTCCGGCGCAGTGTGAACACCATCCGCGCGCTGACCATCGACGCCACGCAGCGCTCAGGAGACGGCCACCCCGGCATGCCTATGGGCGCGGCCGCCATGGGGTACGCGCTCTACCGCCACGTCATGAAGCACGACCCGCTCGAGCCCGGCTGGTGGGACCGCGACCGCTACGTCCAGTCGGCGGGGCACGGCTCGATGCTGCAGTACTCGCTCCTGCACCTGACCGGGTACCGCGTCGACATGGACGACCTGCGCGCCTACCGGCAGTTCGAGTCGCGGACCCCCGGCCACCCCGAGGTGCACCACACGGAGGGCGTGGAGACGACCACCGGGCCGCTCGGGCAGGGCTTCGCGACCGCGGTCGGCATGGCGATCGCCGAGGCGCACTTGGCGGCGCGCTACAACCGCCCGGGGCACGAGGTCGTCGACCATCACACCTACGTCATCGCCTCCGACGGCGACGTGATGGAGGGGGTCACGAGCGAGGCCTCGAGCCTCGCGGGCCACTTGGGCCTCGGCAAGCTCGTGGTCTTGTACGACGACAACCGCATCACCATCGACGGGCCGACCGACATCGCCTTCAGCGAGGACGTGCTGGCGCGCTACGACGCCTACGGCTGGCACACGCAGCGCATCGAGGACGGCAACGACGTCGCAGCGATCCTCGCGGCGGTCGACGCGGCCCGCGCCGAGACGAAGCGGCCGTCGATCATCGCCGTGCGCACCACGATCGGCTACGGCTCGCCCAAGCTCGCCGGCACCAGCAAGATCCACGGCTCCGTGCTCGGCGACGAGGAGGCCCAGGCGACGAAGCACGCCCTCGACGTCGACTGGCCGGCCTTCACGGTGCCCGACGAGGTGCTGGCGCACTACCGCGAGGTGCAGGGCCGCGGCGCCGAGGCGCGCGCCGCCTGGCAGGAGCGCATGGACGCCTACGCGCGCGCGCACCCCGAGCTGGCCTCCGAGTTCGCCCGCGTCATGCGGCGGGAGCTCGCGCCGGGCGCGCTCGACGACCTGCCGTCGTGGTCGAGCGCCGACAAGGCGATCGCCACCCGCGTCGCCTCGGGCAAGGTCATCAACGCGCTGGCGCCACGCGTGCCCGAGCTCTTGGGCGGGTCGGCCGACCTCGCCGGCTCCAACAACACCGACATCGACGGCGAGACGTCGTTCAGCGCCGACGACCGGAGCGGTCGCATCCTCCACTTCGGCGTGCGCGAGCACGCCATGGCCGCCGCCGCCAACGGCATGGCGCTGCACGGCGGCCTCCGCCCCTTCGTCGCGACGTTCCTGATCTTCTCCGACTACCTGCGCCCGTCGCTGCGGCTCGCGGCGCTGATGGAGGCCGGTGTCGTGTTCGTGTTCACGCACGACTCGATCGGGCTCGGCGGCGACGGACCGACCCATCAACCGATCGAGAGCCTCATGGCGCTGCGCGCGATCCCCCAGCTCACGGTGATCCGCCCCGCCGACGCGAACGAGACGGCGCAGGCGTGGGCCGTGGCGCTCGCCGAGGCGAAGGGCCCCGTCGCCATCGCCCTCACGCGCCAGGGCGTGCCGCACCTCGAGGTGCCGGCCGGCTCGGTGGCGCGCGGCGGTTACGTGCTCGCCGACGCCGAGGGCGGCGACCCCGAGGTCGTGCTCATCGGCACCGGCTCCGAGGTCGCCGTCTGCCTCGCCGCCCGCGTGCGCCTCGCGGAGGAGGGCGTGCGCGCCCGCGTCGTCAGCCTGCCGAGCTTCGAGCTGTTCGCGCTGCAGGACCGCTCCTACCGCGACTCGGTGCTGCCGCCCTCGCTGCGGGCGCGCGTCTCCGTCGAGGCCGGCGTCACGCTCGGCTGGGAACGCTACGTCGGCGATCTCGGCGAGATCGTGG
>SKWV01000168.1 GCA_007128755.1 Trueperaceae bacterium | reverse complement strand
TGTAGCCATGCTGTGTACCTAAGCTTCCTGACCGTGGAGCTTTGCCCCAATCGATCCTTCACGTCCGAGCCGAGGCCCGGGCCCCCCGAGCGACACCATTCAGGTTGCCTACCGTGGGACAGAACAACCCTACACGTTGGTGCCTCAAAACGCAAGCGCCGGTGTACCGTGCCTCGGCATCTATCCCGATCAGCCCTCGTCGATGGCATGGAGCTCGATGCCGGGATGTTCTTCGAGGAAGTACTCGATCTCGCGAGCGTGACGCAGCAAGACCGCCGGCTCGCCGTCGGCGTCCACCACCAGGCGGCCGAACCGCCCGGAGGCGCGCGGGGTCCGGTCGAGGCGCCGGATGACGGTGTAGGGCTCGCTCGTGATCTCGACCTCGACGTCGTACTCGTCCTGCATGCGCCTGACGAAGACGTCGAACTGGAGCGTGCCGACCGCACCGAGCACGGAGTCGCGCGCGCCTTGCGCCGGGTGGAAGCGCTGGACCACACCCTCCTCGCCCAACTGCTCGAGGCCCTTCCGGAACGCCTTGTCGCGGTCGACGTGACGCGGGCGCACCGTGGCGAACACCTCGGGCGAGAAGCGCGGGAGCGGCGGCAGCGCCACGTCGCGGCGCGTGCTCACCACGTCCCCGACGCGCAGCAGGCCGGGGTTCACCAGCCCGATCACGTCGCCGGCGACCGCGTGCTCGACCGTCTCGCGCTCGTCGGCGAAGAGCGTGTGGGCCCGACTCAGGCGCATCGTCCGCCCGGTCCGGACGTGCACCGCGTTCATGCCGCGCTCGAACGTCCCGGTCGCGATGCGGGCGTAGGCCGTGCGGTCGCGGTGGCGCTTGTCGAGGTTGGCCTGCAGCTTGAAGACCCGGGCGGTGAAGGTCTCGCCGGCCACGTCGATCCGGTCGCCATCCTCGGTCACGAGGTCGGCCGGCGCCGGCGCGAGCTGCAGGAAGTGGTCGAGGAAGGGCTCGACGCCGAAGTTCGTGAGCACGCTGCCGAAGAAGACGGGGGAGAGCTCGGCCCTGTCGACGCGCTGCGGATCGACGCTCGGGAGGAGCGCGTCGACGGTCTCGATCTCGTCGCGCAGGGCGGCGAGCGCCTCGGCGCCGAGCACGCCCTGCAGGACGGGGTCGTCGACGCCGCCGGTCGCCAGGACGTCGGCCCGCGCCTCGCGCGCCCCGCGGCCGTAGAGGTGCACGCGCTTCGTCGGGCGCTCGTAGATGCCGCGGAAGTCGGGACCGTTGCCGATCGGCCAGGTGATGGGCGTGACCTGGAGCGACATCACCTGCTCGACCTCGTCCATGAGGTCGAACGGGTCGCGCGACGGCCGGTCGAGCTTGTTGATGAACGTGAACACCGGCAGCCCTCGCCGGCGGCAGACCTCGAAGAGCTTGAGCGTCTGCGCCTGCACGCCGCGGGCGGCGTCGAGCAGCATCACGGCGCTGTCGACCGCGGTGAGCGTGCGGTAGGTGTCCTCACTGAAGTCCTGGTGACCGGGCGTGTCGAGCAGGTTGAGCACGTGGCCCCCGTACTCGATCTGCAGCGAGGCCGACGAGATCGAGATGCCGCGCTCCTGCTCCATCGCCATGAAGTCGCTGCGGGCGCCGCGCGTCCCGGCCTTGCCGCCCACGATGCCGGCGGAGCGGATCGCGCCGGAGTAGAGCAGCAGCTTCTCCGTCAGCGTCGTCTTGCCCGCGTCCGGGTGCGAGATGATCGCGAACGTCCGGCGGCGGGCGATCTCGCTCGCGAGCGTGGTGGTGGGGGTGGTGGTGATCATCAGCGTGTCGACCGGGTGCGACCGGAGCGCCCATGATAGCCCCTCGGGCGCCCGCAGCCGGGTAGGCTCGCTGCATGAGCACCGAGACACTGCTGCGGCGCGATCAGCTCGATCCAGCCGAGACCTGGGCCCTCGAGCACGTGTACCCCTCACCGGAGGCGTTCGAGGAGGCGCTCCGCGACGGCGAGGCCCGGGTGGCGTCGATCGCGGCGTACCGCGGCCGCCTCGGGGACGACGCGCACACGCTCCACGCGTTCCTCGCCGCGTACTCCGACATGGCCGCGCTGGCCCGGCGGCTGCACCTGTACGCGTCGCTCCCGGCCTCGGCGGATCAGGGCGACGCCGCGGCCCGCCGTGCGCGCGCACGCTTCGCGACGATCTCCACGCAGTGGGCGGCGAGGACCGCCTTCATCGATCCCGAGCTGCTGTCGATCCCGCCCGATCGTCTGGCGGCGTTCAGGCGCGAGCGTCCGGAGCTCGCCCGGTTCGATCCCTACCTGGCGCGGCTCGAGGAGCAGCGCGCGCACGTGAGGTCCGGCGAGGTCGAGGACGTGCTGGCCCAGGCCGGGGAGCCGTGGCGCCAGTTCATGGTGGCGCGCGAGGCGCTCGTCGCCGGCGATCTCCGCTTCGAGGGCGTGCGCACGGACGACGGCGAGCGCGAGGTGGCGCCCAGCACCATCCGGAGCCTGGAGCGCGACGACGACCGCGAGGTGCGGCGCCAGGCCTTCTCGTCGTTCGCCGACGGTCACCTGGCGTTCCAGGAGACCCTGGCCGAGCTCTACCTGGGGCGCGTGAAGGCGCAGGCGTTCGAGGCGCGCGTGCGCGGTCACGCCTCCGGCGAGGCGGCCGCCCTGGCCTCGATGCACGTGCCGCCGGCGGTGTTGGACGCCACGATCGACGCGTTCACGCGGCGCCTCCCGGTCTGGCACCGCTACTGGGAGGTCCGGCGCCGCCTCCTGGGCGTCGAGCGGCTGGAGCCCTGGGACGTGTTCGCGTCGCTGGGGCGCCGACCGCCTCGCGTGAGCATCGAGCAGGCGACGCGGTGGATCGTCGACAGCGCGGCGCCGCTCGGCGAGCCGTACGCGGCGCGGCTGCGCCAAGGGCTCGAGCAGGAGCGCTGGGTGGACCTGCGGCCGAACCGCGGCAAGCGCGAGGGCGCCTTCTGCGCCGCGGCGCCCGGCGTGCACCCCCTCATCATGATGAGCTACGTCGACGACCTGCCGAGCGCGAGCACGCTGGCGCACGAGCTCGGCCACGCGCTGCACGCCGAGCTCGCGCATGCGGCGCAGGACCCGCTCGACGGCGTCCAAGCGCTCAGCATGACCATCGCCGAGACGGCCTCGAACGCGCAGCAGGCGCTGCTGCGCGCGTACCTCCTGGATGGGCCCGCGCGCGACGACGCGCGCGTCGAGCTGGCGGTGCTCGACGAGGCCATGGGCAACTACCACCGCTACTTCTTCGTGATGCCGACGCTGGTGCGCTTCGAGCGCGCCGTCCACGACGCGGTCTGGCGCGGTGAGGCGCTCACCGGCGAGGATCTCACCAGCATGATGCGCGACCTGTTCCAGGAGGGCTACGGCGACGCGATCAGCGCCGGGGATCGCGTCGGCATCACCTGGTCGCAGTTCGGGCACCTCTACGTGCCGTTCTACACCTTCCAGTACGCGGTCGGCATCGCCGCCGCCACCGCGCTGGGCGCCCGCATCGCGGCCGAGGAGCCGGGCGCCGCCGAGGCGCTCCGCGCCTTCATGGCGGCCGGTGCGGCGACGCCGCCCGTGGAGCTGTTCGCCTCCGTCGGCCTCGACGTGACCACCACGGAGCCGATCGAGCGGGCCTTCGACGTCCTCGAGGGGTACGTGGCCCGGCTCGAGGCCCTGGCGGGATGAGGCGAGAGCGTCCCACGGTGGGGCGGGCGCTCCGCCGCGTGCTCGTCGGCGCGGCGCTGGTGGTCGCTGCCTGGGGACTGGGTCAGACGCTCCCCGACGCGGCCTACCCCGACCTGCGGCCGGAGTTCGTGGGGCTCGTCTGCCCGGAGCGCGACGGGCCCGTCGCCAGGACCGAGGCCGAGCGCGCGCGCTTCGAGATGCGCGCGCGCTACCGCACCGTCATGGGCGCGTTCTACGCCAAGGTCGGCGCCGACGCCGACGCCCGGCTCCTCATGCCGGTCGCGGGCGTGCGCGTGCGTGACGTCACCGACACGTGGCACGCGCCGCGGGGCGGCGGCCGCCTGCACGAAGGGCAGGACGTGTTCGCGCCGCGCGGCACGCCGGTGCGCTCCGCCACCGCCGGGTTCGTGTACCGCATCGACGACCTGAGCCTCGGCGGCCTCAGCGTCACCATCGTCGGCGCCGGTGGGCGCCGCTACTTCTACACGCACTTGGACGCCGTGCCGAGCGATCTGCGCGAGGGGCAGTGGGTCACGCCGGAGACGACCATCGGCACCGTCGGCGCGTCGGGCAACGCCGGCGCGACGCCGCCGCACCTGCACTTCGGCGTGTACGGCGGTGACGAACGGGCGTGCGAGTGGCTGGCGATCGATCCGCTGCCGTTGCTCGTCGACCGCGACTGAACCGACCCTGACGAGGTTCCGATTCGTCCCTGGTCCCCGACCCGAGCGCCGCGTCATCATCGGGTGTGGGCGTCCTGCGGCATGAGCGGGCCCACCCGCCGAGGATCGGGACCGAGTCCCCTTCTGCCGCGCGCATCCGCTGGAGGTGTTCGCGTATGACAGTCATCCCCGCCAAGACGAACGGTGAACCGGCCGCGACGGAGACCGCGTGGGTCTATCGCTTCGACGAGCTCGATCGCATCGAGGCCGAGCTCAAGCCCAAGGACTGGGACGACGTCAAGGCGTTCCTGGGCGGCAAGGGCGCGAACCTGTTCCAGATGACGCGTCTGGGCGTCCCCGTCCCTCCCGGTTTCACGGTCACCACCGATGCCTGCAACGCCTATCTCGCCAACGATCGCGCCTTCCCCGAAGGTATGTGGGAGCAGGAGGTCGCGGCCATGAAGGCGCTCGAGGCCTCCTACGGCAAGGGCTTCGGCGACGCCCACGATCCGTTGCTGGTCTCGTGCCGTTCCGGCTCCAAGTTCTCGATGCCGGGCATGATGGACACCGTGCTCAACATCGGCCTCAACGACGCCAGCGCCGAGGGCATGGTGAAGGTCTCGGGTGACGAGCGCTTCGTGTTCGACGCCTACCGGCGCCTGGTGCAGATGTTCGGTTGCGTCGTCATGGGCATGCCCGACGAGCCCTTCGAGGGCGTGATCGAGGACGTCAAGACCGAGCGCGGCGTGCACGGCGACGAGGAGCTCAACGCCGACGAGTGGCGGCGCATCACCGGTCGCTTCAAGACCCTCTACCGCGGCTTCACGGGCAAGGACTTCCCCCAGGACCCCTACGAGCAGCTCGAGCTGGCCACGCGCGCCGTGTTCAACTCCTGGTTCGGCAAGCGCGCGGTCGACTACCGCAACGCCACCGGGATCCGCCACGACTTGGGCACCGCCGTCAACATCCAGGTGGTCGTGTTCGGGAACATGGGCAACGACTCCGGTACCGGCGTAGCCTTCACCCGCGACCCCGTCGACGGCCGCCGCATGCTCTACGGCGACTACCTGATGAACGCCCAGGGCGAGGACGTGGTGGCCGGCATCCGCAACACCAAGCGGATCGCCGATCTCAAGGTCGAGATGCCCGAGGTCTACGCCGAGTTCGCCGCCATCTGCGAGCAGCTCGAGGTCTTCTACAAGGACATGCAGGACGTCGAGTTCACGATCGAGCGCGGCAAGCTGTGGATGCTGCAGACGCGCGTCGGCAAGCGCACCGCGCGGGCCGCGATCAAGATCGCCGTCGACATGGCCAACGAGGGCCTGATCGATCGGCGCGAGGCGCTCGTGCGCGTCACGCCCGATCAGGTCGACATGCTGCTGCACCCGCAGTTCTCGAACCACATCAAGATCGAGGCGGCCGAGAAGGGCCTCCGGCTCGTCGAGAAGGCGGTCAACGCCAGCCCCGGCGCCGCCGTGGGCAGGGCCGCGTTCGACGCCGATCGCGCCGAGTCGATGGCCAAGGACGGCACGCCCGTCATCATGGTGCGGCCCGAGACGCGGCCCGACGACGTGCACGGCATGATCGCCTCCAAGGGCATCCTGACCTCGCGCGGCGGGGCGACGAGTCACGCCGCCGTGGTGGCGCGTCAGTTCGGCACCCCGGCCGTCTGCGGCGCCGAGGGGCTCAAGATCAACGTCGAGAGCCGCATGTTCGTCGTCACGACCGACGCCGGCGTCTTCGAAGTCCACGAGGGCGACTGGCTCTCCATCGACGGCGGGACCGGCGAGGTCTTCAAGGGGCAGCTCGAGACGCAGGACCCGGAGTTCGAGCGCGAGGAGGAGCTGCGCGAGCTGCTGACGTGGGCCGACGAGACCCGGCGCTTGGGCGTCTGGGCGAACGCCGACTACCCGAAGGACGCCGAGCGCGCGCGCACCTACGGTGCCGAGGGCATCGGTCTCTGCCGCACCGAGCACATGTTCTTCGAGGCGGAGCGCCTGCCGGTCGTGCAGCGGATGATCATGGCCACCACTCGCGAGCGTCGCGTCGGCGCGCTCGAGCTGCTCCTGCCGATGCAGCGCAGCGACTTCGAGGGGCTGTTCCGCGCCATGGAGGGCCGGCCGGTCATCATCCGCCTGCTCGATCCCCCACTGCACGAGTTCCTCCCGGGCTACGAGGAGCTCCTCCAGGAGCTCTCCGACCTCAAGGTCCGGCTGCAGCACTTCCACACCCTCTCCGAGATCGACGCCGCGCTGCGCGAGGTCCGTGAGAAGGAAGACATGCTCGCGCGCGTGAGCGAACTGCGCGAGGCGAACCCGATGCTCGGCCTGCGCGGCGTGCGCCTCGGCGTGATGGTCCCCGAGATCACCGACATGCAGGTGCGCGCGATCTTCGAGGCCGCCGCCCGCGTCATCAAGGAGGGCGTCGAGGTCCACCCCGAGATCATGGTCCCGCTCATCTCCGACGTGGGCGAGTTCCTGAAGATGCTCGAGATCGTCAAGCGTGTCGACGCCGAGGTCGAGAAGGAGACCGGCGTCAACGTGCCGCACAAGGTCGGCACGATGATCGAGATCCCGCGCGCCGCGCTCACCGCCGGCGAGATCGCCGAGCACGCCGAGTTCTTCTCGTTCGGCACCAACGACCTGACCCAGACGGCCTACGGCATCAGCCGCGACGACGCCGAGGCCAAGTTCCTGATCCCCTACGTCGAGGCGGGCGTGATCGAGAGCAACCCCTTCCAGCACTTGGACCGCATCGGCGTCGGCCGACTCATCGAGATCGCCGTCGAGGAGGGCCGGCGGGCGCGCCCGGGCCTGCACATCGGCATCTGCGGCGAGCACGGGGGCGACCCCAACTCGATCGAGTTCTGCCACATGGTGGGCCTCGACTACGTCTCCTGCAGCCCGTTCCGCGTGCCGGTGGCACGATTGGCGGCGGCGCAGGCGGCGATCGAGCACGACGCGGTCGTGGCCTGAGGCGCGACTGACGCTTCGGTGACGGGGCCGGACCGGCTCCGCCACCGCGGAACGCGAGACTCGAACGGCGGCGAGGGATCCTACCCTCGCCGCCGTTCGGCGTGCCGCCTCGCCGGTTCAGGGCGGGCGCGGCGTCCGCCGCCACGGCGGATCGGCGGCGAGCACCCGGGCGTACACCGGGCACGAGGGCTCGTGTGCACCCGGGAGGTAGCCCGTCGACACCAGGAACTCGCGCGTGATCTCGCCACCCGTGAACACGAAGGTGCGCTTGAACAGCGCCCGCCACTCGGCGAGCTCGAGCGGGTGGTGCGCGTCGAGCCAACCCCCGAACGAGCCGTGGTCGGCGCGCAGGGCCTCGATGCGGCGGGCGTTCTCGATCGCGGCGCGCACCTTGGCGCGGTTGCGGATGATGCCCGCGTCGGCGAGGAGGCGCGCGACGTCCTCCTCGCCGTAGGCGGCGATCCGCTCGATGGCGAAGCCGTCGTAGGCGCGCTCGAAGTGCTCGGCCTTGCGCAAGATGGTGGTCCAGGAGAGGCCGGCCTGGTTGATCTCGAGCAGGAGCCGCCCGAACAGCGCGTCGTCCTGGGCGAGCGGGAAGCCGTACTGGTGGTCGTGGTAGTACCCGTGCGGCTCCGGCAGGCCGCGGAGGACGGCCTCGCAGTACGAGGCGGGGGAGCTGGCGGGGGCTTCGGCCATGGTGCAGGCTACGCCAGGGCCGTCGAGACCGCGTCGGCGCCCCGGCCGCTGCCCAGGCGGTAGGTGTCACGAGCCTGGTCGTAGGCCAGCGCGCGCGCCAGGGCCGGCGCGACGTCGTGATCGATCAACCCGCGACGCACGTGGCCCGCGAGCCAGTTGCACGCCACGCGGCGCCAGACGTCGTGCCGCGCTCGGATCGAGGGGAATGCGCGGGTGTCGTCGTTGAAGCCGGCGAGGTTGTGGATACCCGCGGTCTCGACGGTCGCGTCCAGGTAGCGCTCCATGCCGAGGACGGAGTCGAAGAACCACCACGGCGCCCCCAAGCGCAGCGCCGGGTAGTGGCCGGCCAGCGGCGCGAGCTCGCGGGCGTAGCTGCTCTCGTCGAGCGTGTAGAGCACGAGCCGGAGGCGCGGGTGCGCGCCGACGTCGTTCAGCAGTGGTCGCAGCGCGCGCGTCCAGTCCATGGCGATCGGGATGTCGGCGCCCACGTCGCGGCCGAAGCGGGTGAAGACCCGCTCGTGGTGGTCGCGTAGCGAGCCGACGTGGAGCTGCATCACGAGGTCGTCCTCGGTGCTCATGCGCGCCATCTCGGCGAGCATGTGCGA
>SKWV01000330.1 GCA_007128755.1 Trueperaceae bacterium | reverse complement strand
GCGAACCTCGAGCCGTACGCCGGCGACATCGACGCCGAGAGCTACTTCACGGGCGTCCTCGCGACGGCTCGCTTCCCGAGCCCCGAGACGGGCGACCTGCACGCCGTGCCGATCAACTGGGTCGGTCCGGTGCTGTTCTACAACCAAGACGCCTTCGACGCGGCCGGGGTCGCGTACCCGGGCGAAGACTGGACCTGGGACGAGTTCTTGGAGGCCGCGACCGCGCTGACGGTCGACCTGAACGGCAACGGCCGCATCGACCAGCACGGCTTCTGGCTGTACGGTCGTTACGCCCAGATCGAGCCGTGGATCTACCAGAACGGTGGGCGCCTCCTGAACGAGGCCCGCACGCGCATCGACGTCGACGAAGCGGCGCGCGAGACGCTGCAGTTCCTGACGGACCTCGTCAACGTGCACGAGGTCGCCCCGCGGCCGCAGGACATGGAGGGCATCCGCCAGCAGGACGTCTTCCCGCTCGGCCTCGCCGCCATGTGGGTCGACGGCTCCTGGAACATCGGCAACAACCGCTCGATCATCGGTGACGACTTCCGCTGGAACATCGCCATGGTGCCCAATGGCCCCCGGGCCGAGGAGAAGATCGCCTACACCTGGCCCGACATGCTCGCGGTGTCGGCGCGCTCGGAGCACGAGGAGCTCGCCTACGCGTTCGTGGAGTTCATGACCGGCCCGAGCCGCGACGCGAGCACCTTCTTGGGCGGCACGGTGCCGTTCTACCGTGCGACCGCCGAGTCCGACGCCTGGCTCGAGCGTGATCAGCAGCCCGCCGACAAGAGCGTCATCCTCGAGCTCGGTCGCCTGCCCAGCCGCACCAGCTTCACGCCCAACTGGAGCGAGTGGCGCGGCTACGCAGCGGCCGAAGGCGGCGGCATGAACGGCGAGCTCGACCAGGTCTTCAACGGCCGCAAGGCGCTCGATCAGGCCATCGACGACTTCGTGACGTACGGCAACCAGGTGCTGAGCCGCACCTACCCACAGCCCTAAGGTCCGCGAGAGCGACGTATCCGACGTGCGAGGTCGTGGCCGGGCGCCATCGGCCTCGCACGTTCCAACGGGGGACGTGACGAACGTTGCGACACGCCAAGATCACGCCATTCCTCTTCATCGCCCCCATGCTCATCGGGCTGCTGGTGTTCCGGCTCCTGCCGATCGGGGTGTCGTTCGGCATCAGCTTCACCAGCTGGAACATCTTCTCGCCGCCGCAATGGATCGGTCTCGACAACTACCGGACGATGGTGCAGTCCGCGGCGTTCTGGGAGGTGGCGCGCAACACCGTCGTGTTCGCGCTCGTGTTCGTGCCGTTGGTGATGGGACTCGGGCTCAGCCTGGCGCTGCTGGTGAACCAGAAGCTGCGGGGATCCACCTTCTTCAGGGGCGTGTTCTTCATGCCCTACATCACGTCGATCGTCGCCGTGGCGCTCGCGTGGAAGTGGATCCTGGCGACGCGGTTCGGCCTCCTGAACAACGCCCTGATCGACTGGTTCGGCGTGCAGAGCCCGCCCTCGTGGCTCGGCGACCCGAGCTACGCCCTCTTCGCGGTGGCGTTCGTGCTGGCGTGGCAGAGCGCCGGCTTCCAGATGCTCCTCTTCCTCGCCGGGCTACAGAACATCGACGAGAGCATCAAGGAGGCCGCCCTGATCGACGGGGCGTCGCGGCGCCAGGTCTTCCGGCACATCACCCTGCCGCTGCTGTCGCCGATCACCTTCTTCGTGCTGATCATCTCGCTCATCGCGTCGTCGCAGACCTTCGAGGTGACGTACGCCCTCACGGGTGGCGGGCCACAGCGCGCGTCCACCACGCTGGCGTTCTACATCTACCAGAACGCCTTCGTGCACTTCCAGATGGGCTTCGCCTCGGCGCTCGCGTACGCGCTGCTGCTGTTCGTGGGCGGGCTCACGCTGCTGAACTTCGTGCTGCGGCGCCGCTGGGTCCACTATGGCTGACCTCGGGCACGGCGGCGCCGGTCCCGACGTGCCGCGCGAGTCGGCGGCGGCCGTGCGCCGGCGCACGCGACTGCGCAGGATGGGCGTCGACACCCTGATCTACGGCTTCCTGCTCGTATTCGCGTTCATCACGCTCTTCCCGTTCATGTGGATGCTCATCACGTCGTTCAAGCTCCCCGGTGACGTGTTCCGGATCCCACCAAGCTTCAGGCCGTCGATGCTCTGGACCGACACGCCGTTCGGGAACTACACCGAGGTCCTGTTCCGCTTCGACTTCCTGCGCTACGCCGGCAACTCGCTGTTCGTCGCGACGATCGCCGCCACGGGGCAGCTCGTCACGTGCTCGTTGGCCGGCTTCGCCTTCGCGCGCATGCACTTCTTCCTCAAGAACGTCCTGTTCGCGCTGCTCATCTTCACGCTGCTGATCCCGATCGAGATCACGATCATCCCGGAGTTCTTGCTGATGGTGCGCCTGGGCTGGCTCGACACCTACCTGCCGCTCATCGTGCCGTCGCTCATGGTCGGTGCGTTCGGCACGTTCTTGCTGACGGAGTACTTCAAGACGGTGCCGGCCTCGCTCGAGGAGGCGGCGACCATCGACGGCGCGACGCCGTTCCAGATCTACCGCCACATCTTCCTGCCGCTCGCCACGCCCGCCCTCGCCAGCCTGTTCGTGATCGCGTTCATCACGAATTGGAACGAACTGCTGCGTCCGGTGCTCTACATCTCGGACCGCAACCTGCGCACGCTGCCGCTGGGCCTGACGGCGCTCCAGGGTCAGTACGAGTCGAGTTGGACGCTGCTCATGGCGGGCTCCATCATCTCGATCCTGCCCATGATCCTCGTCTACCTCGCCGCCCAGAAGTACATCATCCGGGGCTTCATCTCGTCCGGCCTCAAGTGACGACCCGGAGCGTCCGCTCGTACGCGCGCTCGTTCGACGGCGGCGCGCCCTCGCGCGTGATCGAGATCCACGCCGACGAGCTCACCGCGCACCGCCTGCAGGCCCCGGGCCGGATCCGCTCGCGCGACGTCGCGCACCTCTACACCCGGCAGTACCATCCGCACGTCGAGACGCTGGCGCTGCCACCGCACACCGTGCGCGCGGCGGAGGCTCCGGCCGCGCTGCAGCGCCACGGGGGCGACACGTACCTGAGCCTCCGCGCGGCCGTGAGCGCCTGGTGGGCGCGGACGGAGCCGTCGGAGCGCGAGGCGCTGTCGGGCCGCCGGGGAGGCGACGTGGGGCGCTTCCTGCTGGCGGCGCGCCGCCGCGGGTCGATCGCGACGCATCGGCCGGCGCGCGAGGCCGAGGGGCCGATCCTCACCGTGCCGGTCGGCACGCTCGGCTACCTCCGGCAGGTCGGCCACTTCCTGCCGTCGGCGGTCCTCCTGAACACGCACTTCTTCCTCTTCGACCCGAGCGAGCTCGACAGCCCGTTCGCGGCCGTCGGTGATCCGGTCGGCATGCTGGCGACGTGCGGGCGGATCCGCGTGCCACCCATCCTGCCTCGCGCGACGCTGCTCCGCTCCGGCGCCGGCTGGACGGTCGCGCGCCTGGGCGCCGACGATCTGGAGATCGACCTGCCCGACGGGACGACGGTGCGACCGGGCGCCACCGGCGGTCCCGACCTCGCATACCGCGGGCAGGGCGGCGGCGAACACGCGCCCGCGGTCGACGCGGCGCTCCAGGTGCTCCTGCAAGGTCGCTCCGCCACGGTGGTCGGGTCGGGCGACGCCCTCGCCGTTCCCCACGGGGCGATCCTCATGTCGTGGCGGTCGCCTCCGTCAGCCGGCCTGCTGCGGGCCTTGCTGGCGCGGCCGACGGTCGGCTACCGCGTGCCGTCGATCCCCGACCTCGTCACCGCCGTGCAAGCCGGGCCGCGGCTCCTGGCCGACGGCGACGTGGTGGTAAACGAAGCGTCGTTCGCCCACGAACGGTTCAGGACCCTGGGCATGCGCCATGGCACGGCGCCGCTGGTCTTCCCCGCCGACCACGATCGCTCGCGAGCGGCCCGCGTCGGCATCGGCGTGACGCGCACGAACTCCCTGGTGATCGTCGCCGTGCAGGGCACGTCGTCGTCGTCGGGCACCGGCCCGGATCGACCCACGGGCTGCACCCTGGGCGAACTGGCCGAGGCGCTGGCCGAAGCTGGCGCGGTCGACGCGCTCAACTGCGACGGTGGCGGCTCCGCGCAGGTGTTCCACGGCGCCGGCGCCCTGCTCGCCTCGAGCGACACACGCACCGTCGGCGGGACCCTGTTCGATCGGCCGGTGCCCGTGGCGGCATGCGTCTCCTAGGCCGGCTTGATCGCCAGCAGCGACACGCTCTTGACGCCGAACGTCTCGCTCGCCCCGCGAGCCGACTTCGACAGGAACCGGTACTGGGGATTGCCACGTGTGGACGCGAGGCGCAGGCCGGCCGACTCGATCATGGCCCGGTAGCGGTCCTCCTGCGCGGCCCCGCCGATGCACGCCGCCCACAACGAGGTGTCACACACGATGTTCTCGGTCAGCTCCTTCTCGGTGACGATGTCGGAGATGGCCATGCGGCCTCCCGGCGCCAGCACCCGAGCGATCTCCCGGAAGACCTGATCCTTCTCGGCCGCGAGGTTGATCACGCCGTTGCTGATGACGGTGTCGACGCTCGCTGCCTCGAGCGGTATCTCCTCGATGTAGCCGCGCTCGAACGACGCCTGCTCGAAGCCGTGCACGGCGGCGAGCGAGCGGGCCTTGGCGAGCTGCTCGTCGGTCATGTCGAGGCCGACGACGGAGCCCGTGGGGCCGACCCGGAGCGCCGCCACGAAGCTGTCCATGCCCGATCCGCTGCCCATGTCGAGGACCCGCTGGCCGCCCTCCAGCCCGGCCAAGTCGATGTGGTACCCGACGCCGGCGAACGAGTCGATCGCCTGGGCCGGGATCCGGTCGAGGTCGTCGACCTCGTACCCGAGACGCTCGGCCAAGCCGCGTCCCGTCTCGAAGTGGAAGCCGGCGTGCGGGTCGGCCGCGACCTGCTGGTAGACGTTCCTGACCTTGCCCCTGAGTTCGTCGACGTCGATGCTGGGTTGCATGGTGCCTCCTCCTGGTGGTGTGGGTGTGTGCGGGATCCGGAACCGGGCGACGCGCGCAGGCCCTTCGGCGGCGGACTTCACTCCACGATCCGGAACACCTCGCGACGACCCGAGCGCACGAGCGGCACGAGGCGTGCGTACACCGCCTGCCACTCCTCGCTGGAGATCGCCGAGGCGAGGCCCGACTCGTACGCCGCCAAGCTCTCGAAGGTGCTCTCCATCACGAGCGTGTAGAACTCTCCCGTGACGTCGACGAGCAGGTGTCCGGTCGAGTACCCGTCTCTCTCGAGGCTCCGTTGCCCCTCCTTGAGCAGGGCGATGGCTTCCTTCGCCTTGCCGAAGTGCAGTTGGAAGATGTCTCGGACCACGATCATGGCGCCTCCTCCTGTGCGTCGAGCACGCATGCTCCCGCTCACTCGGAAGTGCGTGTTCGTGCACCGTGCCAGGAGGAGCCCTAACGAGCCACTAACGGCAGGAGATCGCCGTGCCGTGGGTCCTCAGCGAAGCCGGCCCACCGGCAGGAGGTAGAGCGGGCGCTCGCCGTCGCGCAGCTCCAGCGCGGCGGCCATCGCCTCCTCCCGGAACGCGGCGATCGCGACGGTCCCGAGGCCGAGCGCCTCGGCCTGCAGGTAGACGTTCTGCGCCACGTGACCCACTTCGATGTCGACGAGGTGACCGGCCAGCTCTCCGAAGCGCTGCTCGGTCCTGGTCACGATGCTCGAGATCACCATGACCACGGGCGCGTCGCGCACCATCGACTGATCGAAGGTCGTCTCGTACGCCGCCGGTCGGTAGTCGCCGACGGACCGGCGCCGGAGCGCGTGCGTGTCCGGGAGGTAGCGGTAGATGCCGTCCGCCAGCGGCTCGACGCCGTGGACCAGCACGTCGATCTCGATCGGGAAGGTGGCGCCGGCCGACGGCGCCGCCCGGTAGCCGCTCTCCCGGTCGGTCACGCCCTGGGCGGCCCAGGCCAACTGGCCGACCTCCTGCAGCGACAGGGATCCGGCCGCATAGGCGCGTACGGATCGGCGGCGGTCCAGCGCCTGCTCGACCGTCATCCCACCAACGCGATCGGCGGCGGGCAGGGCGACCGTCCCATCGTCCTCCGGAGTCTCGGCCGCGCCCGCGGCGCTACACGACAGCATCATCCACGACAGGTTCATGCGAAGCCTCACCCGGGCGCACCCGAAGGAACGCAGCGCAAGAACCCGGTACGCCCGAGGGGGTTCTTGCCGTCAGCATAGTCTCGAACGGCCCACCTCTCCCAGGGACGTCCGATGGGTACTCCACGAGGTGTCGATCACGCGACGGCGGCGGCACTCGTGACGCGGTCGCGCCCGGCGCGCTTCGACGCGTACAGTGCCGCATCGGCGCGGCCGATCAGGCTGACGTCGGTGTCCCCGTCCCGAGCGCTCGCCACGCCGATGCTGACCGTGAGCCGGGACTCGACGTGCGTCGTGTCCCGGCAGCCGACCCGCAGCTTCTCGGCCACCACCATCGCGTCGCAGGCATCGGTGTTCGGCAGCAGGATCGCGAACTCCTCCCCGCCGTAGCGGGTCACGACGTCCTGCTCCCTGGTGTGGCGCAGGAGGCACGCGGCGACCGCTTGGAGCACGCGGTCGCCTTCGACGTGCCCGTGCGTGTCGTTGATGCGCTTGAAGTGGTCGACGTCGATGAGCAGCAGCGAGAGCGGCGTCCGCTGTCGCGTCATCACGGCGATCATCTCGACGAGGCTGTTGTGGAACACGACGCGGTTCTTGAGCCCGGTGAGCGCGTCGGTGGTGGCCTGGCGCTCCAGCTGCGCGTTCAGGTCGAGGAGCTCGCGCTCCTTCGCCTCCAGCTCCTCGAGCGTGCGCTCGAGGCTGGCGTTCGCCTCCTTCAGGCGCGCCTCGGCTCGCTTGCGCGCGGTGATGTCCCGCGCGATGAGCGAGATCGAGGCGACGCGTCCCGACGCGTCGCGCACGGGCGCCACCGTGACGTCGGCGGCGAAGCGGCTGCCGTCGGCACGCGCGCATGCGAGCTCGTGGCGATGGGCGGCCTCCCCCGTGCGCGCCTCGTGCACGAGCGTCAGCAGCGCGCTCGTCACCTCGGGGCTCACGAGCAGGTCGACGGGCTCCTCGAGCGCCTCGGCCTCTTCGTGCCCGAACAGCGCGGTAGCGCCCCGGTTCCACGTCGCGATCCGGTCGTGTCCGTCGACCGTGAGGATGGCGTCGCCCGCGTGCTCGAGGATGCTGGCCAGGTAGCGGTCGGAGATGATCAGCCTGCGGAAGTCGTCATCGGCCGTGGCGGGGCGCCGGTCCTGGATCTTCAGGTTCATCCGGTCGAGGGTGGTGCGCAGGTTCGAGCGCTGCCGCGTCGCCCGCACGGCCGCCTCGAGCGCTCGCGGCAACGCGGCGGCGTCGGGCGCCACGATCGTCCAGTGGTTGCCGATCATCGGCGCCAACGTCATCTCGCGGCGGAGCAGCACGCTCCCTTCGGGGCCGACGAGGAACACCATCTGCACGAGCGGAGCCGCCTGGTGCAGCTGCCTCGCGATCGCGAGCGGACTCGTCACGCCCGCCGACAGGAACACGGCCGAGGGAGGCGCCTCGCTCGCCAACCACGCCAGCAGGTCGACCATCCCGGCTCTCTCCGAGGCTCGCCGGAGATCAAGGCCCACACGGCGCGCCGCCTCGGCGACGGGCTCCGGAACCTCGACGTGCTCCTCCTC
Source organism: Trueperaceae bacterium (assembly GCA_007128755.1). Classification (GTDB taxonomy): domain Bacteria; phylum Deinococcota; class Deinococci; order Deinococcales; family Trueperaceae; genus SKWV01. The sequence goes on along the minus strand of SKWV01000330.1, from coordinate 942 downwards.
GTCGACCACCAGCACGACGTAGGCGGGCGACGTCACCACGGCGCTCACAGGAGGGGCAGGCCGAGCAGGGACCGCGCGGCCCACCCCTTGAGCGTGTGCGTGGTCGGGGCCATGACGTGACTCGCCCGGGCGTCGCGCAGCAGCCGTGCCAAGTGAGCGTTCTCGCGATACGCCATGCCGCCGCACAGCGTCATGGCGTCGTTCGTGATCGCCACGACCGTCTCCGCCACGTCGGCCTTGCTCATGAGGATCGCCGGGAGGGCGTCCGCGTCACCCGTGTCGCCGAGGCGGGCGGCGTGGTAGACGAGCCGGCGGGTCTTCTCGACCGACGACCACATCTCGGCGAGTTGCTGCTGGACGACGGGTGCCTCGCCGAGCGTCTCGCCGGAGTGCGAGAAGCGCCGGGTGCTCAGGTGCTGCACCGTGAGCGCCAGGGCGGTGCGGGCGATGCCCACGTAGGTGGCCGACATCGCCAGGAGGAAGTACGGCACGACCACGTCGAAGACGTACCAGACCTGATCGCCCTCCTCGCCCAGGAGGTTCTGGAGCGGCACCCGTGCACCGTTCAGGCGCAGCCCGCGCGACGAGTTGCCACGCATGCCCATGCCGTCCCACGCGTCGAGCCACGAGATCCCCGGCGTGTCGTCGTTCACGATCAACAGGCTGAACTCACCGAGCTCCTCCTCCGCCGTCGACATCGTCGACACGACGTAGGAGTCCGCATGCCCGCCGCTGGTGATGAACTGCTTCGTACCGTCCACGACGAAGCAGCCGTTCTCGCGCCGGAGCCGCGTGTCCGACAGGTACATCTGCGAGCCGAGGCCGGCCTCGGAGAGGGTGAGGCTGGTGACGTGCTCCCCGGCGGCGATCGGCTTCAGGTAGCGTTCGCGCTGATACGGGGTGGCCTTCGCAGCGATGACCGCCGTGCCGACGCAGTGCATC
>SKWV01000243.1 GCA_007128755.1 Trueperaceae bacterium | reverse complement strand
GACCAGGCGCGCAAGCGCGAGGCCCGCGCGGAGCGGGCGCTCGTGCAGCACGAGCGGGTCCAGGCCGAGCTGGACGAGGTCGTCGCGGCCGAGGCCGGCCTGCCGGACGCGAGCGAGGAGGCCCTGCGCGCCCTCGGTCCCGACGCTCGCCCCGCCGTGCGGCGCGAGACGCGCCCCGGGCTGCGGGTGGTGGGGCCGCACGGCCTCGAGGTGGTCATCGGCCGCTCGGCCCGCGAGAACGACCTCGTGACGTTCCGCGTGGGGCGCAGCGACGACGTCTGGCTGCACGCCCAGGGCTACCACGGCGCGCACGTCCTGATCCGCGCCCAGGGGAAGAAGGAGGTCCCGTTCGACGCGGTGCTCTTCGCGGCCCAGCTGGCCGCGGGCCACTCCGACGCCGGCGGGAGCGACAACGTCCCGGTGGACTACACCAGCCGGAAGCACGTCTGGAAGGTCAAGGGCTCGCCGGCCGGGGCCGTCTCGTACGCCCAGCAGAAGACCGTCTACGTCACGCCGCTGCGGCGCAGCCAGGTCGACTGATCCCAGCGCGGTCGCGCAGCAGGGTCAGGCCTTCCCGGCGCAGCCGAAGACGCGCATGCGCTCCTCGACCACGGCCTGCATCTCGTCTCGGGCGGGCCCGAGGATCTTGCGCGGGTCGAACCCGCCGGGGCCGCGGGCGAGGGTCTCGCGCACGACCGTGGCGAACGCGAGCCGCAGGTCGGTGTCGGTGTTGATCTTGGCGATGCCGCGCGAGACGGCGCGGCGCACGTCGTCCTCGTGGATGCCGCTGGCGCCGGCGAGGGAGCCGCCGGCCGCGTTCAGGCGCTCCACCAGGGCGCTCGGCACGCCGGAGGCGCCGTGCATGACCAGCGGCTTCGAGACCCGCGCCGCGATCGCCTCGATGCGCGCGTGATCGATGAAGGGGCGGCCCACGCCCTTGTTCGCCCCGTGGGACGTGCCGATCGCGACCGCGAGGTAGTCGGCGCCGGTCGCCTCCATGAAGCGCTCCGCCTCGTCCGGCTTCGTCAGGATGGCGTCCTCTTCCGCCACCACCACGTGCTCCTCGACCCCGCCCAGGCGGCCGATCTCGGCCTCGACGCTGACGCCGGCGGCGTGGGCGGCATCGACCACGCGCTTGGTCTCGATCACGTTGGTCGCCTCGTCGGCGTGCGACTTGTCGATCATCACCGAGGTGAACCCGAGCCGGATGGCCTGGAGGCAGCGCTCGAACGAGGAGCCATGGTCGAGGTGGAGGCAGATCGGCACGGTCGCGTCGCGCGCCATCCCGAGGACGAGGTCGACCAGCGGCTTGCCGCCGTACTCCAGCCCGCCCTCCGAGAGCGCGATCAGCACGGGCGAGCGGGTGGCCTCGGCCGCCCGCACGATCGCCTGGGTGATCTCGAGGTTGCTGGTGTTGAACGCGCCGACACCGTAGCCGCCTGCGCGCGCGGCACTGAGGATCTCCATACCTGTCGTAAGGGACATGCGGGATTCTACCAGCGCGGCGCGTGGGCGAGGGCCTTGGTCTCCTCGAGATCGTTCCAGCGCCGCAGCAACGCGCGCGCGGCGTCGCACGACGCCCGCGTGGACGTGCGCAGGTTCCAGCGCGCGCGGTCGCGCTCGCCCACGACGTTGCTCACGCCCCGCACCTCGGCGAACGGCACGCCGAGCCGGTCGCACACCTGCGCGGCGGCGACGCCCTCCATGCTCTCGATCGCGACGTCGTGACGACGGGCCAGCTCGGCGCCGGCGTCGACGTCGCCCGTGATGGCGTCGAGCGTCGCGAAGCGCACGGGCACGACCTCGGCGACGCGGCCGAGGGCGGTCACGAGGCCGGCGTGCGTGGGGACCGCGTTGGAGCGCTCACGCCTGCCTCCGGTGGCCGGCGTGAGCGGGAACCCCATCGTCGACAGGTCGCGCCAGCCGTCGGCGGACCGGACGCCGAGATCGAGGTCGACGTCCTCGGTCGCCGCCGCCACCATGCCGATCGACAGGAACGATCCGAGGTAGGCGCCACCGATGCCCACCTGCAAGACGGCGGCCGGCCGCCAGGCGAGCAGCGCGGCCGTGAGCCCCGCGGCGGTGTTGGCCTTGCCCAGGCCGAACGCCTGCACGATCACGGCGGTCTCGCCGACGCGGCCGGCGACGGCGCTCCCCCACACGGTCGACGGCCGCGCGACCACCTCGACGTGGGCGAGCAGCCCCTCGAGCTCGAGGAGCGTGGCGGCCATGACCAGCACCGGCGCGCTCGCCCCCTCGGCGGGAGCGCCGTGCGAGGCGGCGTCGCCGCTCAGGAGACCGCCGCCGTCGCGGTGGGCGGCATGTCGAGCAGGGCGCGGACGTACGCGGCGGCGTCGTAGGGCTGCAGGTCGTCCGCCGCCTCGCCGATGCCGACGAAGCGGATGGGGAGGCCGAGATCGCGGGCGATGGGGAGGAGGATGCCGCCCTTACCGGTGCCGTCGAGCTTGGTCACGATGACGCCGGTGAGCCCGACGGCGTCGTGGAAGCGCTTGGCCTGCTCGAGGCCGTTCTGGCCGGTGACGGCGTCGAGCACGAGCCACGACTCCTTGGGCTCCTCGGGGTCGGCCTTCGCGATGACGCGCTTGACCTTCTTGAGCTCCTCCATCAGGTTGTGCTTGGTGTGGAGGCGGCCGGCGGTGTCGACCAGCAGCAGGTCGGTGCCCGTGGCCACGCGGCGACGCGCGGCCTCGAACGCGACCGCCGCGGGATCGCCCCCGTCGGGCCCGGTGACGGTCGTGACGCCGAGGCGCTCGCCCCAGACCGCGAGCTGGCTCGAACCGGCGGCCCGGAAGGTGTCGCCGGCGGCGAACATGACCGAGCGCCCGTGCTGTTGGTAGTACTGGCCGAGCTTGGCGATGGTGGTCGTCTTGCCGACGCCGTTGACGCCGACGATCATCACCACGTTGCCGGCCGGCTCGACGACCTTGCGGGTGACGTCGAGATCGAAGCCCACGCGGCGCAGCTTCTGGCGCATCGCGTCACGCTCGAGCTGGTCGAGCAGCGCCCGCTCGAGCGCCTCCACGAAGGGCGTCCCACGCTCACGGTGGGAGCGCGCCTCGGCCACGACCTCGGCGGCGATCCGCGCGCCGACGTCGGCGCCGATCAGGGCCAGCTCGAGGTCGTCCCAGTCCATCTCCCAGGCACTGCGGCGCGCCGCGGCGGCCCGCTCGGCCGCCGCGCCGTCCTCCCGCGGCTCGTCCCTGGCGGTCGCGCCCGGGGCGGCCGACAGCACGTTGTCCCTGGTCTTGGCCAGGCCCGCGCGAAGCCGATCGAACCACGACACGTCAGCCTCGCTCCGCCGTGCCGACGATGCGGCGCGGCTTGTGCTTCGCGGCCTCCGCGGCCTTCGCGGCGGCCTCGGCCTCGGACCGGAGTCGCTCCGGATCGTCGTCGGGGAGCGCCTCGCTGATCGACTCGAGGGCGTGGCCGATGCGTTGCAGGACACGCGACTTGCCCATGATCGCCACCAGATCGACGACGCCGGGGGCGTCGGTCGACCCGGTGAGGGCGACCCGCAGCGGCATCATGACCTTGCCCATCGGCACCGCCTGGCGCTGCACGTAGGCGTGCAGCAGCTCGTCGACGCCGTCGTCGTCGAACCACTCGAGGGCCGCGAACTCGCGCTCGAGGTCTTCGAGGTAGGACTGACCGGCGGCGAGCCGCCTGCGCGCGTCGTCATCGTAGACGAGGCGCGAGGCGTAGAAGCAGGCCGCCTTGTCGGCGAGCTCGGAGAGCGTCTCCGCCCTCGGGCGCAGCACGTCGACCACGTCGAACAGGTACTCGTCCTCCTCGACCTCGGCGGCCGCGGCGTCGGCCGCGAGCCGGGCCTGCAGCGCGGGGCGCACCCGGCGGGCGACCTCCTCGACGCTCAGCACGTCGCGCAGGTAGCGCGCGTTGAGGTTGCGGAGGCGCTTGAGGTCGAACACGGGGCCGCCGAGCGAGATGCGCTCGAGCTCGAACGCGCCCACCATGTCGTCCAGGCTGAACACCTCGCGGCCGTCGGGCATGCTCCAGCCCATGGTGCCGAGGAAGTTGAGGAGGGCCTCCGGCAGGATGCCCTGCTCGCGGTAGGAGTCGACCGAGGTGTCCATCTTGCGCTTGCTGATCTTGGTCTTGTTGGCGTCGGGGTTGCGGAGCAGCGGCAGGTGGGCGAAGGTCGGCAGCTCCCACCCCAGGGCCCCGTACAGCAGCACGTGCAGCGGGGTGCTCGTCACCCACTCCTCGGCGCGGATGACGTGCGTGACGCCCATGAGGTGGTCGTCGACGACGACGGCGAGATGGTACGTGGGGAAGCCGTCGGACTTGAGCACGACCGTGTCGCGGATGTCGGCGTTGGGGATGCGCACCTCACCGCGCAGGAGGTCGTGGAAGGCCGTGTGGCCCCCGTCCGGCGTCAGCAGGCGGACGACGTGCGGCTCGCCGGCGGCGGCGCGCGCCTCCTGCTCGTCACGCGGGACGCTGCGACCGCGGCCGTCGTAGCCGGGGTCGCGGCCGTGACGTCGCTGCTCGGCGCGCATGGCGTCGAGCTCCTCCGCCGTCTCGAAGGCGCGGTAGGCGGCGCCGGAGGCCACGAGCGCGTCGGCGTACTCGCGATAGAGGGCGAGGCGCTCGCTCTGTCGGTACGGACCGGCCTCGCCGCCGATGCCCGGACCCTCGTCGGGAGCGAGGCCGAGCCACTCGAGCATCGCGACGATGCGCGCCTCGGTCTCGATCTGGAAGCGCTGCCGATCCGTGTCCTCGAGCCGGAGGATGAAGCGACCACCGTGGTGCCGGGCGAACGCGTAGTTGAAGAGCGCGACGAACGCCGTGCCGACGTGCGGATCTCCGGTCGGCGATGGGGCGATGCGAGTCACCACTGTCATGCGGTCCTCCTTGTCGAGGCATCATAGCCTCGGGCAGCGCGGCGCCCTCAGGCGAGCGCGACGCGGGCGAGCGTGATGGCGGCCACGGCCCAGAGGTAGGGCGCGAAGACGCGGAACTTGCCGCGCCGCAAGAGCGCGAAGAGGAGCATCAGGGCCACGTAGCCGACGGCGAACGAGGCGACGGTCATGGCGACGAGCGGCCCCCAGGTGATGCCCGAGGCGAGGATCTCGTCGGCGCCGAGGAGCGCGACCCCGAACGACACCACGAGGTACATCAGGAACGACAGGCGGGGCGCGACGTCGGGCGTCGCCCCACGCCAGAGCAGCATCGCGATGGTCGCGCCCGAGCGCGAGATGCCGGGCACGACCGCCAGGCCCTGGGCGACGCCGGCGAAGAGCGCGTCGCGGAACGTCAGCGTGCGCATCGTGCCCTTCGAGCCTCCGGCGGGAGCCGTCCACAGGACGATCCCGGTGACGACCAGGGCGATGGAGACGGGTACGGCGGCGTTGAGCTGCTCGAACACCCCGCGCAGGGCGAGTCCGATGACGGCGGTGGGGATCGAGCCCACCAGCACCAGCATCGCCAGGCGCCAGTCGTCGCTCTGGCGCGCCTCGGCCGACACCAGTCCCCTCGCCGTGCCGAGGATCGCCCGAGCCACGTCGTGCCGGAGGTAGACGAGCACCGCGAGCAGCGTCCCGCTGTTGGTGGCGAAGGCCACCCAGAGCGGCAGGTCCACACCCCAGCCGAGGTGGTAGTTGGCCAGGACCAGGTGCCCGGAACTCGAGACGGGCAAGAACTCCGTCAGCCCCTGGACGACGCCCAGGATGGTGGCTTGCAGCAGTTCCACGCGGTGTCCCCCATGCGCGAGCGCGCCGGCACGAAGCCGGCCCGGGACGTGTGTCGCCGGGCCGGATGACCTATCTGGCTAGAAGCGTCGGCAGAGGTCAGCGCTTGCTGAACTGCGGAGCACGCCGGGCCTTCTTGAGGCCGTACTTCTTGCTCTCCACGATGCGGGCGTCACGCCTGAGGTAGCCGCCGTTCTTGAGCGACGGGCGGAAGTTGGGGTCGACCTTCAGCAGCGCCCGAGCGACACCGAGCTTGATGGCGTCGGCCTGGCCGCTCGGCCCGCCGCCGGCGACCGTGATCAGGGCGTCGTAGCGCCCCGCCGTGTTGGTCACCTTGAGGGGCTCGAGCGCCTGGACGCCGACCAGGATGCCCCGGAAGTAGTCCTGGAACTCCTTGCCGTTGACCGTGATGCGGCCCTGGCCGGGGCGCAGGAAGACCCGCGCCACGGCAGCCTTGCGCCGACCTGTTCCGTAATACTGTTCCATCAACGAAGCTCCATCTGCGCGGGCTGCTGGGCAGCGTGGGGATGCGCGTCACCGGCGTACACCTTGAGGCGCCTGATCAGTTTGCGGCCGAGACGGTTCTTCGGCAGCATGCCCCAGACCGCGTGCTCGAGCACGCGCTCGGGGTGCTTGACCAGCATCTCGCGGGCCGTCGTGGTCTTGAGGCCGCCCGGGTAGCCGGTGTAGCGGGTGTACACCTTGCCATCGAGCTTGTTGCCCGTGAAGACGACCTTGTCGGCGTTGATCACGACGACGAAGTCACCGCCGGGCTGATTGGGCGTGAAGTCGACCTTGTGCTTGCCACGAAGCACGCTCGCGACGCGGGTCGCGAGGCGTCCGACGTGCAGGCCGGTCGCGTCGACGATGACCCAGTCGTTCGTGGGCTCCTTGGGAAAGTACGTACTCATGCGTCACCCTTCCGTGAGGCGGCGCCGTCGGGATGCTCGTGATGGCGGTGGTGACGCCGCGCCGACGTGCGCGAAACCAAACGCCACACTATCACACCCCTACGCCCCCAGCAAGAGCGCCGCGAGACGCCGCGCGAGCGCCGCTCACGAGCGCCGTTTGGACGTGCCGTCCTCGACCTCGACGAGCGGCGGCTGCGTGGCCTTGCCCCGCGCGCCCTCCTCGCCGCCCAAGTGCTTGATCTCCTCGATGAAGCGGTCGACCGAGTCGAAGTCGCGGTAGACGGAGAGGAAGCGGATGTAGGCGACGTCGTCGAGCGACTTGAGGAACGCCAGCGTGCGCCGGCCGATCTCCTCGCTGGCGACCTCCGGCAGGGAGACCTCGTCCTCGAAGGAGTAGGCGAACTCGCGCAACTGCTTCTCGGTGATCGGACGCTTGTTGCAGGCGATGCGCAGCTTGTCGAGGAGCTTGTCGGGGTGGAACGCCTCCCGCCGGCCCGAACGCTTCTTGACCATGAGCGCCTCGAACTGCGCGCGCTCGTAGGTCGTGAAGCGCCGGAGGCAGGCGCTGCACTCGCGCCGGCGACGGATCGCCGCTCCCTCGTCGGAGGGGCGCGAGTTGATCACGCGGGTGTCGTCCGAGGAGCAGTATGGGCACTTCACGGCGTCACCGGCTCGCCGGCCTGCGCCGCACGACGACGGACGGCACGCCGCCCTCGCGCAGCTCCGTCTCGACCGCCGCGATCGCGCGGACCGCGTCGTCGATGCCGGCGTCGTCGAGGCCTTCGAGCTCGAGCGCGCGCTCGTCGGCGTCGAGCTCCTCGTCCGACTCCTCGCCGTCCTCGCCGTCGTCCTCGTCGTCGTCCTCGCCCGCACCGTCTCCCGGCTCCGCGTCGCCGTACTCGTCGGCGAGGATGTCGTCGAAGCTGTCGTCGTCCACGTCGCCGACGTACGCGTCGTCGTCGTCCTCGAGCTCGGCCTGGCGGAGGGTGTCGTCGAGCGCGGCCTGCACCTCGGGGAGCAGCGTCTCGATCAGCCGCGGCGGCGGCGGCAGATCCACCGTGATGGTGATGCCGCTCACGCCGCGCGACGCGGCCGACCCGAGGTAGCGCACCGTGTTGGCGAGGCGAGCGTCGTGCCGCGGGTCGGAGGGGCCGCGCGAGGGGATGACGACGTTCACGCGTGGACGCCCCGCGGCGGCCGGCTCGGGCGCGCCGAGGTCGGCTAGGTCGATCGCGTCGGGCCGGCTCGGTGCGTCGCCGCCGATGAAGGCCGATGCCATGCTGGTGATGGCGCCGTGGACGGCCGCCATCTGCGGCCGCTCCGAGGCGCGCGGCGGCGTGACGATCACGACCCAGGCCGGGGCCAGCGCGAGGTGCCGCGCGGCCTCGCGGAGCACGAGGTAGGTGCTGGTGACGTCCTCGCGGAGCAGCTCGGCGAACTCGCCGTCGGTGAGGCGGGCGAAGGGCGTCTGGCTCTGCTGGCACGCGACGTGCACGACGCCGCCCAAGGCGCCGAAGATCTCGTGCACCTTCGCGAAGGCGCCGCGGACGTCGAGCTGGGCCGACACGTCGGCCTGCACGGGGATCGCCTGACCGCCGAGCTCTTCGACCTCGGCGGCGGTCTTCGAGGCGAGATCGACGTCGGTGTCGGCGCAGACCACATCGTAGCCAGCCTGCCCGTACGACAGGGCGACCGCGCGGCCGAAACCCTGCCCGACGTTCGTGACCAGGACGACGCGAGCACGTTCCATCCCGACAGGATACGACGTCGGGAGGTGAGCAGCGTCTCGCGCCGCGCCGCGCGCCGGGCGCGAGCGTCCGTGGTAGTACTTTGTGATGCTCGAGCCGTTCTGGCGCTCGGCGCCTCGCGCGGACGCCGCGACGAGCCCGCGACGCCGCCCACCGCGCCAACCCTGGAGGCGATCATGTTCCGACGACGAGCACCACGTCCCGATGCCGTGACCGCCGAGCCGCAGGGCGAGGCCGTCACGTACGTCCACGAGGGGACCATCGTCCGAGGCTCGATCGAGGCCAGCGGCCGCGTCCGCGTGCACGGGACGGTGCTCGGCGACGTGCGCGTGGACGGGGTGCTCGAGGTCGCGGAGGGCGG
>SKWV01000015.1 GCA_007128755.1 Trueperaceae bacterium | reverse complement strand
AGCGCTGGGACGGCCGCGGGTACCCCGAAGGGCTGATGGGCGAGCAGATCCCCCTGGGCGCGCGCATCTTCGCCATCGCGGACGTGTTCGACGCCCTCACCAGCGACCGTCCCTACCGTCGCGCCTGGACGCGCGAGCGGGCGCTCGAGTACGTGCGTGCCCAGGCCGGGCGGCACTTCGACCCGCAGGTGGTCGAGCTCTTCATGAGGATGGCCGCTGGCGCGTCGTCGCCCCGCGCCATGAAGTCGGTCAGCGGCTGACCGGCCCCTCGGCCGCGAACATCTCGCCGAGGAGGCGCTGGTAGTGCGGCTGGTCGGGCAGCCCCTGGCGCACGACCTGGTTGAACGCCCGCCGGTACGCGTCCTCGAGCGACACGCTCCCCGCACGGACGTCGGCGGCGAGTCGGAGCGCGTCGCGGTCGCGTCTCGCCAGGACGGCCGGGTCTCGCTCGTAGGCCGCGAAGGCGTGCTCGAGCCGCTCCACCAGGGGCAGCAGCCGCATCATCACGGCGACGAGCCCCGTGTGCACCTCGCTGATCGTGCCGTCGCGCACCCCGACGATGGGGTTGATGTAGAGCGCGTAGGCATGCTCGTCGCTCAGCGCGTCGCGCTGTCGCAGGGCCCAGGCGAGCTTGGCGGCGCCGGCGCAGGTCGAGAAGTCAGGGTCGTAGACGCTGAATGGCAGCGCGAACAGGTGCGGGTTGTAGAGCGGGTCGGTCGGATCGCGCGAGAGCGCGCGCAGCATCGTGAGGGAGTCGCCGTTCTGTTGCGACAGCCCGTGATCGTCGGTGTCGCCGATCGCCAGCGGATCGAGGTAGGACTCGTTCAGCAGGACCCGCAGGTAGAGGTTGCCCGGAACGCCGTACGCGACCATGGCGCTGTCGACGAAGCCGACGAGCGGCACGAGCCGTAGCAGCGCGATGAGCTCCCAACCCGAGAGGGGCGTGTAGCGATCGGCGTCCCCCGTCGCTCCGAAGGTCGTGCCGCCGGCCCTCGCGCCCCGGTAGCCCGGCGCCGAGGCGTCGCAGTAGAGCGAGCGAGCACCGTGGAGCGCGAGCTCGGGCGGCCGTCGACCATCCGGTGGCTGGAGGATGACGAGACCGACGTGCGCCTCGAGCCTCACGGGGTCGCGCTCGTAGGTGAGGCGCCACGCCTCGTCGTTGATCGGGTTCAGGAGCGGCGCGAAGGTGGCGAGCGACATCAGGCCGACGCCGAAGCCGACGGTGCCGATCGGCAGGAGCGCGTGCGACACGGTCCTCGTGCGTAGTGTGGGGCGCTCCCAGGCGCCGGCCGCGGCGTCGGCCGAAGGGGAGGCGGGGCGGCGGCGGAGATGGTCGGGCACGACCTGGAGCGCGCTCGTGACGTAGATGATCGGCCCGAGGTAGCGCAACAGCGTGTACGGCACGGCCCCGAGCAGGCTCTGGGCGACGGCGCGGAGCAGCGGCCATCGTCGTGCCTGCGCTCGGTGGTAGCGGAACAGCCCGAGCGTGACCAGGATGGCCGACGCCGCCATGTCGAGGGCGACGGCGACGGCGAGCACGAGCGGCGTGATGCCCAGGCTGGGATTGCCGCGGTTCATGGCCACCGACGCGATGAGCGCCGTCATGAGCACGATGCCGATGAGGTTCTCGACCACCGCGGCCCACATGGTGACGAACACGTTCGGCCTGAGCGAGCGGCCGAGGCGGCCGAGCACGTTCTGTTGCGCGCCGCCGTGCCAGCGCTCGACCTGGCCGATGTACCCGTCGAGGTGGGGAGGGTCCTGCGTCTTCATCAGGGCACCCTCGACGAAGCGAGCGCTGCCCCCCGAGCGGAACTCCACGACGTCGTCGGCGACGACGTCCCGGAGGCGGCGCGTCTCGCCGCCTTGCACCACGGCGAACCCTTGCGCCTCGAGACCCTCGACGCGCCGCCACGTCCGCGCCACCGGACGGTCCTGCACCCGCAGCGTGAGGTCGTGATCCTCGGTCTTGGTGGTGGCGGGCAGCGGGAGCGCGTCGCGCCGGACGGCGAAGCCGCAGCCGACGACGGTGAAGAGGCGTGAGCGCCCGAAGTACGCGCCGTCGCCGAGGCGCGTCACCTGCCCGCGCCGCAGCACGCTGCCGAAGGCGTACTCGGAGCGGCGCGCGGCCGAGATGAAGCGTGCGGTCGCGGTCGCTCCGGGAGGCACGAACGAGGTGACGTTCCCCGACTGCAGCGCGACGTCCTCGATCACGGCGCGACGCGAGGCGCCACGGCCCACGAACGTCAGCCGGTAGAAGTGGGCGCGCAGCCGCTCGACGAAGTGCCGGTCGAACACGGTGTCGCCGTCGGTGACGAGGACGCGTTCGGCCGTGAGGATGCCGTGCTCCGCCGCATCGTTGACGCTGTCCGACTTGCTCGTGCGGCCGTGGCGATCGACGACGGTGACGGGCGGTCCGTCGCCGTCGCCGGCCCGCCACCAGGTCTCGACCGTGGCGTTCAACGCGGTGTCGAGTCGGTGGGTGCCGCGCGCGTAGCCGTGATCGGCGAGCGTCGCGACCACGACCGCGTGCGTGTCGTCACTGCCGCCGTTGACGCTGAGGACGAGCTCGTCGCACTGGACGCTCTGCTCCAGCAACGACGTGAGGCACGCACGCGCCGCCGCCCCCTCGTTGTACATGGGCGCGAACACCGCGAGGCGATCGGGGGCGGTGACGCTGAGGCTGCGGTCGCGCAGGAGCGACAGGGCGGTGTTGAGCAGCACCGTCGGGATCACCGGGACGCCGAAGACCATGCCACCTCCCCAGGACCGCGGCGCGTGCGCACGAGGGTCGTCACGCCGTCACGGGAGCGCGCGGGGCGAGCGCAGCACCGCGCCGCCTGGGTGCTCGATGCGCTCCGGGAGCGAGGTGCCGGCGATGACCTGCCAGTCGGCGGGGTCGAAGGTCGTGTGGCGCACGCGCAGCGGCGCGAGCCACACGTCGGTGATCGTGACGGCGGAGCGCGGCGGCGCGGACGAGCCGAGGATGGGCCGCGCGCCGATCCCGCCCGCGAACAGGAGCTCGATTCCGCCCCAGCGGCCGGCGTAGTAGGCCGCGTGATGACCGCTGACGTAGGTGTCGACGCCGTGATCCTGCAGGAGGCGGGCGACCTCCGGTCCGTCCGTGACGACCTCTCCGGGTCCGGTCTTCGTCGACACGCCCACGAGCGGGAGGTGGCCCATCACGAGGCGGAGGGCGGCCGAGGTCGCCTCGGGCCGCGCGAGCACGCTGCGGAGCCATGCGCGCTGATCGTCGTCCACCCGTGCGCTCGACGCGTCGATGACGGCGACGAACACCTCTCCGTGGCGGAAGGCGTACGTGAAGGGGTAGTCGTGGCGGTCGACGTAGGCGAGGTTCGTCTCGTACATGGGCTGCGACCAGTACGCGGCCGCCGCGACACGCTCGCGCTCGAAGGCGAACGCGCCGCCGGGATCGAGGAGGCTCGACGCGTCGTGGTTGCCCATCGTCGCCGCGTAGGGGACGCCTGCGGCGCGGAGCGGCGCCGCCGCCACCTCGTCGAAGGCGCTCCACATCTGCGTGAAGCGCTCGTCGGGCAGCGCACGGCTCTGGCCGGCGACCAGGTCCCCCGGCAGCAGCACCAGGTCGGGGCGCCAGACGTCGCCGATGGCGTGCACCACGCGACGGACCGCGTCGGGATAGGTCACGGCGCCGTACGGACCGTTGAAGTCCCCGAACACCACGATGCGCACGTCGCCCCGTGGTGGGTCGGTGGGCATCGGTGATCGTGCGAGGGTGGACGGTGCCAGGAGCAGGAGCGCGCTGAGCAGGATGCGGAGCAGGTGCGGCACGTCGACACGATACCCCTCGCGTGTGTGGACGATGAAGCCCACCAGACGAGCGCCCCGTGCCGACCTCCACGGTCGGCCGCGGAGGCTCGTGCGTGACACCTGCGGGCACGCGCTCGGTGCTGCGCATTAGCGTGCACTACGGAGGTATCGCCATGGCGAAGTTCGAAGGCTCGATCGACGTGAACGTCCCGGTGCGCACGGCGTACGACCAATGGACCCAGTTCGAGACGTTCCCGCAGTTCATGGAGGGCGTCGAGGAGGTTCGACAGGTCAACGACACGAAGCTCGAGTGGCGCGCCGAGATCGGCGGCCGCACCGAGGAGTGGGAGGCCGAGATCACGGAGCAGATCCCTGATCAGCGCATCGCCTGGACGAGCCGCACCGGCGCCAAGAACGCGGGCGTCGTGACGTTCCACCACATCGACGACACCACCACGCGCGTGATGCTCCAGGTCGAGTACGAGCCGGAGACGGTCGTGGAGCACGCCGGCGCCGCGCTCGGCGTCGTCGAGCGCCGGATGAAGGGCGATCTCGAGCGCTTCAAGGAGTTCATCGAGTCCCGCGGCGAGGCGACGGGTGCCTGGCGCGGCAAGATCGAGCACTGAGCACGAGCTCTGGGCGACGATCGCTGATCACGAGCGCGCGCCCGCGGCGACTCGCTGAACCGAGCCGCCGCGGGCGCGTCGATCACCCCTCGGATCCTCCTCCCGGCAGCTCGACGTGCTGGCCGTGCACGTCGTGCACGTAGAGCATCTTGATCAACACGAGGACGATCGCCACCAACGGCGTCCCGATGAAGAGACCGAGCGGCCCGAACAGCACCCCGCCACCGAGCACGGCGACGACCGTCAGCGCCTGAGGAAGGTCGACGGCGAAGCGCTGCACCATCGGCTGGATGGCGTTGCCTTCGAGTTGCTGGATCACCAGGTAGAGCCCGGTGACCCAGAGCGCCTGCTGGGGGCCCTCCGCGAGCGCCACGAGCACGGCCGGGAAGTAGGCGAATACCGGACCGAAGATGGGGATCAACTCGGCCAGGCCGGCGATCAGACCCAGGATGAGCGCGTACTGCACGCCGATGATCAGCAGCCCCGTCGTGGCGAGGATGCCGACCAGCAACATGGAAGCCAACTGACCGAGGATCCAGCCCTGGATCGTGACGGTCAGCGCCGCGAAGACCTCGCGAGCGCGCGCGTGCGCGCTCGGCGGGAAGAGGCTCACGATGCCGGCGCGGTAGCGCGCCGGAGCGGCGGCGAGGAAGAGGGCGAGGAAGACGACGAACACGATCCGGATCAGGATCTCGATCATGCCGCCCAGCGCCTCGGCCACCTGCGTCACCATGCCGATGTCGGCGACCTCCGTCGGATCCGTTTCCAGGACCTGGTCCATCAACCACGTGCCCCCGGGGATGTTCTGCAGGAAGTTCTGCGTGCGCTCCAGGATCTGCGGCAGGGCCTGGAGCAGCCCCACCAGCTGAGCGACGAGAGCCTCGCCGGCGAACCAGATGCCGGCGAGGATGGCCGCCACGAGCGCGAGCGCGACGAGGCCCAGCGCGAGCCAGTGCGGCATGCGCGTCTTGGAGGCGATGGCCGCCGCCGGCGTGGCGAGCGCGACGGACAGCAGGAGCCCGATGAACGCGAGGAGGAAGATCTCCAGAGCGTTCCACAGGAGCAACCAGATCGCGAGGACGAGCGACGCCAGTCCGAGGACCGTCAGCGTCCGGGTGACGAACGAGCGACTCGGGGTGCGGTCGGTATCGGTGGTGATGGGCGTCTCCTGGCACGAAAGGCGGCGGGCCTCGGGGCGGCACCGGCCATGCTAGCGCGGTGCTGCTCCGAGACCCATGCCGACGTCACGTCGGTCGGGGACGCGGTCGTGCCGGTCGTTCAGGCGGTCGAGGCGCCTTGGGAGCTGCTGGTGCCGAGCAGGTAATCGAGGACGTCGCCGGCGCTGTACCAGGAGCGGCCGGGCCGGATGAGCTTGGCGATCGCGGGGAGATCGTCACCGCTCGTGAGGAGCGGCGCCTCGTGGGAGCCGTCCTTCTGGATCTGGCCGAGGCCGATGTTGACCATCAGGGCGTTGCAGAGGCACTTGCGGCCGGCGGTCTCCGCTGCCTCGCCGCCCTTGGCGACGTAGTCGGCGACGGGCTCGGAGGCGCAGCGGTAGCCGTACCCGCCGTCGTCCTTGCGGTAGACCTCGCGCAGGTAGCCGAGGTCGCAGACGCGCCTGCGCGCCTGGTAGACATCGTCTTCCGAGGTGCTGCCCGGCAGCGACACGACCTTGAACGGGAAGCCGGTGGGGGAGGCCCGCGGGTCGGTGCGCACCGACGTGCGGCCGGCGATGACCTGCTCGAGCACCTTGTCCTTGATGGACGGCTCGAGCCCCGACTCCTCGCAGTACGCGAACAGCGTCCCGACCTGGACGCCGGCGGCTCCATGCGCCTTCGCCTCCTGGAGCGCCTCCGGCGATCCGTAGGCACCGGCGAGCCAGAAGGGGAGACCGAGCTCCGCCATCTTGTCGAGATCGACCACGTCGCGCTCGCCGTAGACAGGCTGACCGGTCTCGTCGAACACCTTCGCCCCGCGGGGCGGCGCGTTGTGCCCACCGGCGGTCGGTCCCTCGACCACGAAGCCTTCGATCGAGCCGTTGGCCCGCTTCTGCAGCATGCTGGCGAGTGAATGCGACGCCACGATCGGCAGGAACGCGGGACGGTGCAGCGGGGGCTGCCCGTCGGCGCCGAAGTCGGCGGGATCGAGATCCATCGTCGGCGGCGCCTCGCCGTCGGGGCGCGACACGCCCGGGATCTCGGTGATGTCGAGCCGGAAGGACGCTGCCTGGTGCTGCGCGAGCCGGTCGAGCGCGCCGGGAACCTCGCGCGGGATGCCGGCGCCCATCAGGACGTAATCGACGCCGGCGAGCATCGAGCCGTAGAGCGCCGCTAAGTTGGGCAACTGGACCTTGGTGAGCAGGTTGACGCCCACTTGGCCGCTGTGGCCCTCTTTGGCGAGGAAGACTTCGACGAAGGAGCCGAGCATCGTCAGCCCCTGCTGGACGCGATTGCCGGTCGCGCTGGGCATCGGGATGCGCTTGTAGGGAGCGCCCGGCTGCCGCCCGTCGGCGAGGAAGTAGCGCCGCAACGCTTCCTTCACGATGTCGGGGAACGGGAACGCGGTCATCGCCCGCCGGACGACTCCCTCGGGATCGCCGTCCTGGAGGCGCCTGACGAGCACGCTGTCGATACCGGTACCCGAGATGACGCCGACTTGGCCGCGTGACGCGACCGCTCGAGCGAGGCGCCAATTGGACACGGCGACACCCATGCCGCCTTGGATGACTTCTGCGAGTCGGGGGGTCGAGGTCATGACCGGAACGTCCCGGTTACTACTGCCATTTCGCCAGTCTAGCCCAGGAACGGTCGTCAGAGCATAGTCCCGCTGACCGTTCCGCCCGCAGCGCGCTCAGGCGTCGGGTTCCGGACCGGTCACGCGCCTTCCGTACCAGCGGCTCGCGAGGTAGTAGTCCACGTAGAGCAGCTTGACGAACGCGGCGAGCGGCACCGCGAGGAGGGCACCGACGAGGCCGAAGAGGGCCAGGCCGAGCAGGATCGAGAGCACGATCGTCACCGGATCGAGCTCGATCGTCCGGGAGTAGATCAACGGCGTCAGGACGTGGGCGTCGATCTGGTTCACGAGGAAGAGCACGGCGACGGCCGCGACGGCCTGGCCGACGCCGAGCGTGAGCGCCATCATGGCGGTGGGGATCGACACGACGATGGGCCCGAAGAACGGGATCACGTTGAGCGCCCCCGCGAGCACCGCCAGCGGGATCGCCAGCGGCACGCCCAGCAGCGACAGCCCGATCCCGCTGAGCACGCCGACGACGGCAGAGATGAGCAGTTGACCGCGGATGTAGCCCCCCACCGAGCGGTCGGCCTTCTGCGCGAGCTCACGAACGAACTCGCGGTGCCGGCTCGGGACCGCCTGGAGCAGGCTGACCGCATAGACCGGGTAGCGGTAGAGGATGTAGAGCGAGAGCACCAAGATGATCGTGATCTGCATGCCGAGGCTCGTGATGGTGGTGATCATGCCGGTGAGCCCGCCGGCGCCGACGCCGGCCACCGATGGGAGGACCTCGTTCGCGAGCCCCTGCGCGAACACCTGGCTCGTCATGTACACCTGTTGGAAGATGGCGCCGAACGACGGGTCCACGAGCCGGGCGAGCAGGAACGGGATCTCCTCGAGCGTCTCCACCAATCGCGGCAGCTCCTCGGCGAACGTGGTGATCTGCGCGGCGATGGCGGTGCCGAGCGCCCACACCCCCACCAACAGCAGGACGAACACGAGGGTGGCGGCCACCACGCCGATGCCGCGATGGACGCCGCCTCGCTCGATGCGCGTCACCAACGGACTGAGGATGTAACCGATGAGGAACGCGATCAACGCCGTGCTCCACACGAACTGCGTCGCCAGCAGCACGAAGTAGAGCGCGATGGCGGCCAGGATGGCGACGAGCACCCGCACGTACGGGTTCAGCCACACGGCTCCGAACGACCGGACCATCAGGGCTCCTGCACGCGCGGCACGTGCTGCGCCACCAGCGCGTCGACGACCGGCACGAGCCATATCTGGTTGCTGACGGGGTTTACGCTGACGAACACGGTGTAGGTGGCTCCGGGCGCGAACGCGAGCGCGTTCACGGTGTGCACGAGCGAGGCGGTGCCGGCGACGCGGAACTCGAGCAGGTACGGGTGGAGCGTCGCGAGGTGGTAGCCGGATGCGTTCGGGTAACTGAGGCCGGTCACCTCGAAGGGCGTCGCCTCGGTCACGCCCGCATCGGTATCGGCGGCCCCGTCGTCGTCCTGATCCTCGCCATCGTCCTCATCCTCGGGCGCATCGTCGGTGTCGTCGTGCCGACCCTCGATGTCGAGGTCGGGGACGGTGGGCGCCACGTGGATGAACCGGACGAGCGCGGCCCCCGGCGGAGCGAGAGGCACGGTCTCGT
>SKWV01000293.1 GCA_007128755.1 Trueperaceae bacterium | reverse complement strand
CTGCTCGACGGCAGCAGTCGCGCCAGGACCCCGTCAACGCCGAGCGCCGCGGCCTCGGCCCGCGCCGCCGCGACCGCCTCGGATCCCAGCGCCCCGACGGCGTCTCGCCAGGCCGGCCCGAGCTCGGCCCTGACGCCGTGCTCGAGGGTCGGGTCCTCGCGGACGAGGGAGAGCCCCATCACGGCGGCGTGGTGATCCCCACGCAACGCGCGGGCCCGGCCGACGCCGGCGAGCGCCGTGAGCTTCGCCACCGTGCCCTGCCTCTCCCGGGCGTCGGCGACGGCCGCGGCGAGCGCGTGGTCGGCTCCCGCGTGATCGCCTTCGGCGGCGGCGGCCAGCGCCAAGGTCACGAGAATCGCGATGCTGCTCCCGCGGGCGCCCGAGGAGTGGATCGCCCGCCACGCCTCGTCGGCCGCGGCGCGGGCCCGCGCGCTCTCGCCCCTCGCCAAGGCCGCCTTGGCGAGGGCGCCGAGGATGTGCGGGACGACCTGGTGCGCGGCGGCCCGGCGTGCGAGCGTCAGCCCCTCCTCGAGCAGGCGCGTCGCCTCGTCGATGCGCTCGTCGGCGAGCAGGAGCTGACCGAGGTTGTTGAGGTTGCGAGCTTCGTTGAACGCCGCACCGAGCTCCCGGTTGATCGCCAGGGCCTCGCGGTAATGGGCTTCGGCCTGCCGGTAGAGACCGAGCTGCTTCTCGGAGACGGCGAGGTCGTTGAGCGCGATCGCGACCTGTGCAGGGAGCGCAGCCGTCCGCGCCATGGCGAGGGCGCCGTCGAGGTGCTCCCACGCGCCGCCGAAGTCGCCGCGCGTGCCCTTCAGGACGCCCCGCAGCCGCTCACACGCGATGCGGGACTCCGAGCTCCCGCCCTCGTGGATGAGGCGACCCGCGCGGTCGGCCAGCACCTGAGCCTCGGCGAAGCGCCCGCGCCTGAACTCGAGCCAGCCCGCCCAGACCACGACCGATGCCGTGGTGCCGGCGACCTCCGGATCCCCTCCGAGCGCCTCGGCGGCCTCTTGGAGGAGCGTGGCTCCTGCACCGTAGTGGGTGCGCTGGACGAAGTACGTCTTGAGATCGGTCGCCATGCGCTCGACCGCCTCGAGGTCCCGCGCCCCGACCGCCGTGCGGAACGCCGCCACCACGTTGTCCCGCTCGAGGTCGATGTGCGTGAGCGTCGCGGCCGGCGTGCGGCCGAGCATCTCGGGCTCGACCGCCGCGAGCCAGCGCGCGTAGTGGCGCGCATGGGCCGTGCGTGTCGCCGTCGAGGCCTGCGGGTCGCGGCTCAGCCGCCGTGCCGCTTCCTGGCGGAGGAGCTCGTGCAGGCGGTAGCGATCGGTGCCCGCCGAGCCGAGCATGCTGCGCGATACGAGCTCGCGGAGGTCGACGGGCTCGGCGCCCGCGACGGCCGCTGCGGCCTGTCGATCGAACGTGCCGGCGAACGCGCCGAGCCGCGTGAACGCCCGGCGGGCGCGGTCGCTCAGGCGCGCGAGCGAGGAGTCGAAAACCGCCACCAGGCTTCGCTGGCGTTCCGGGACGTCCGGCCGGGACGTGCTCAAGATGCCGAGATCGCGCTGGAGCTCGTCGGTGAGTTCATCGACGCCGAGGGTGCCGACCCACCCTGCTGCGAGCACGAGCGCCAGCGGCATCCCGTCGACGGCCCGGCAGAGCCGCACCACCGCGTCGATCGGCATGGCCGCAGCCGCCTCCGCATCATGCCGCGCGGCCGTCTGCACGAAGAGCCGCACGGCGTCGGTGTCACCAAGATCGCTCGTGCCGTCGGGCAACGAGAGCCCCCGCAGCTCGTAGCGGCAGCCGCCCTCGACATGGAGCTCCTCGCGCGACGTGGCGAGGATCCGGAGCCCCGGCGACGCCGCCAGCAGGTCGCCGAGCCACGCGACGTCGTCGGCGAGGTGCTCGAGGTCGTCGAGGACGAGCAGCATCTCCTGCCCCGCGAGCACGGCCGCGAGTTGGTCGTGCGCGACCCGCGTGCCGGTGATGACCACGCCGAGCGCGTCGGCGATGGCGAAGGGCATCGCCTCGGGGTCCGACACGGTGATGCAGGGGACGAAGGCGACACCATCGCGGAAGGATGCACGAACGTCGGCGGCGACCGCCAACGCGAGGCGCGTCTTGCCGAGTCCTCCCGGTCCGGTGATCGTCACGAGGCGGCACCCGGCGTCGGCCAACCGCTCCGCGACCACGCGTCGCTCGTGCACCCGGCCGACGAGGGGCGCGCCACCGCTCGGCAGATCGCGTGCGGCGAGCCCCGGGGCGTCCACGGCCGCGGCGGGCGTCTCGTGTCGGCGACCAGGGACCGCGTCGCCGAGCGAGGCGACGATCGCTCTGGTCGCAGCGCTCGGCGTCTCGCCGTACTCCCGTTCGAGGCGTTCGGCGAAGGTGCGATAGGCGACGAGGCCTGCCGCGGGACGTCCAGCCGCCGCGACCGCCCGCAGGTAATCCTGCAGCACCTCCTCGTCGAGCGGGTCGGCCGCGACCAGGGCCTCGAGCACGCGTGCGGCGGCCTCGGTTCGCCCCTCGAGGGCCGCCTGGGAGGCGAGCGTCGTCCCGGCGCGCCGCCATGCGGCGGCCAGCGCTTCGCGCTCCTGCTCGACCCACGCCTCGAACTCCGGGAGCGCGTCCGCGCGGACGCCATCCAAGAACGGCCCTCGGTAGAGGTCGAGCGCCTGGGCGAGTCGACCGGCAGCGAGCGCCTCCTCGAAGCGCTGCACGTCGGTCTCGACGCGCCAGCGAAGTCGGCTCGGTTCGGCCTCGAGGCCGTGGGCGAGCGGCATGGCGGCGACGTTGCGGCTGAGGAGCTTGCGGAGGTTCGCCCGCGCCTGCTCCTCGTCGTGATCGGGCCAGAAGAGGTAGACGAGTTCCCCGCGCTGCACCCACTCGCCACGCCGGGCGAGGACCAGCAGCAGCGCCCAGGCCTTCCCGAGGGCCGGTTCGCCCGCGTCCGCGGGCACCTCGACCCGCGGCCGGCCGAACAACCGGAGCGAAGGCGTCACGGCACATGCTAGGCGCTCCGTCGCCGCTGCGCCTCCGTTCGTGACGCATCGTCAACCCTCGCGCGCCAGTCGCCACCTGAACCACCGGTTCACGCCAGCGATGCGAGTGTCTGGTCTGGCGCCGCCGACCAGATGCATCGCGGCGAGCACGATGCCGCCGCCGATCACCATCGACCACGTGATCGCCTCGTGCAGGAGGATGGCGCCCCAGGCCGCGCCGAAGACCGGGATGAGGAAGCCGATGCTGGTGGCGACGGTGGGGCCGGAGCGTTCGATCAGCACGAAGTACGCTCGGAACGAGACCGCCGTCGAGAGCACGACGAGCCCCGCCATCGCCGCGATCACGGTGAGGCTCGGCGCCGCCGCGGGCGGTGTCGCCAGCGCGAGCGGTGC
Source organism: Trueperaceae bacterium (assembly GCA_007128755.1). GTDB lineage: Bacteria > Deinococcota > Deinococci > Deinococcales > Trueperaceae > SKWV01. The sequence continues at coordinate 5,616 of SKWV01000293.1, read as the reverse complement.
CAACACCACGCCCGCGGCCGCGAAGTTGCCGATCGTCAAGGACGTGCGGTCGACGCCGGCGAAGGCGTGCCGCGTGTAGACGCTGCCGGCGGCGTACGAGCAGGCGGCGGCGAGCACGGCGAGGATCGACGGCCCGTCGAGCGCACCAGCGCCCGACGGGCGCCAGCCGCTCAGGACGATCACCCCGACGAGGCCGAGCAGCAGTCCGAGCCGTTGGCTGGGGCCGAGCCGTTCCCGCGCGACGGCCGCCGAGAGGGCCGCGGTGAAGAGCGGGATCGTCGCCATCAGGATCGCGGCCAACGATGCGTCGAGGCGGAGCTCGCCCCAGGCGGTGAGCGTGAAGGGGAGCGCCGCGTTGAGGGTCCCGAGAAGCAGGTACGGCCCCACGCCGCGGCCGAACGCCAGCCGGCGCCGCCGTGCCCACGTCCACGAGGCGAGCACGGCGGCGGCGGCGAGTACACGCACGTCCACGAGGACCGCCGCGCCGAGCGCGGGGACGGCGATCTTGACGAACGTGAAGCCGATCGCCATGAGCGCGGCGACGGCGAGCATGAGCGGGAGGTCACGCCGGAACACGGCGGCGGCTCCCGTCGGGCCGTTGGGGGCGGCGGAGGTAGATGACGAAGGCGATCAGCGTGGGGAGGAACACGGCGAGGTTGTAGGCGAAGTGGAGCTCGATGCGGGGAGCGAAGCGCTCCAAGATGCTCATCTGCTTCACGGCGCCGTAGAGGTAGATGCCGGTCACGTACTGCACCTGGATGACGGCGTGCTCGAACCAGTGCCAGGTCTGCAGCGTGAGCGCCGCGAGCCACCAGGAGCGGGCAGCCGGCACGCGCGCGAAGCCGGCGAGCAGCAGGATCAGGCCGGTCAACTGCAGGCTGTTCCAGGTCGTGTGCAGGACTTCGGCCATCGCGATCCCGGGGAAGGCGAGTCCGAGGACGCCGCCGGCCGCCGGGCGCGACCAGCCGAGGGCGTGAACCTGCGCCACCTGCACGGCGTGCTCGAGGAAGTGCGACGCCACGACGAGGGCGTAGAGGAGGAGGGCGCGGCGGTGCCAGCGGCCGTTGAGGCCGTCGAGCAGCCAGGCGCGCGCGCGGTCGAGGCGGGAGGGCGCCCGGTGGCGGGCGGCGGTGGTGACGGTCGGAGTTTGGATCACGGGGACCTTCCTGTTCGGGCGGCGGGGAGGGCCGGCGGACGGCCCTCCCCACGGTGTGCTGCTGGCGACGTGGCGGACCTTCCCGTCAGGGGAGGTGCACGGCGAACTGCTGGTCCGCGCAGAGCGCGCAGTCGCCACCGATGGTCGGATGGGGCTCGAAGGTGCTCAGCTGCGCGAAGGCGCGCTCGGGGTCGAGCGGACCGTGCGAGCGGACCACGACGTGGATCTCCGCTGCGTGGGCGTCGCGCAGACCGGGACCGTAGACGACTTCGCCCAGGGGTGCCCCGACCAGGAGGACGGCACTGAACGCCGCGTTGCCGGCGTCGTCCGACAGCGCGCCGTCGGCGTAGAGGATGCTGATGTCGGCCGCCTCGTTGATGTTCATCGTCCCGTCGGGGTTGAAGAGGTCGTCCTCGTCGCAAGGACCGAGGCAGGCTGCCGGCTCGTTGAACACGACCCACCAGATCGTGTAGGGAGCGAGGGGCTCGAGGCCGCTCGTGGTGAGGACGATCGAGACGGCGGCGTCCGTCCGGATGAGCGTCGAGCCGGCGCCCTGCACCTCGGTCATGTCGGCGAAGCGGGTCACGCTGGAGGTGCCGACGCCGTCCTGGCCGAAGGCGACGGTGGCGGCTGCGGTCGCGAGGACGATCGCGAGGGCGAGCCTGACGAGCGAGTGCGAGCGTGCGGGGTGGTACATGGTCGATCCTTTCGTGTTCGGCCGCGTCGAGCGGCCCGTGGGGTGTTGCCGGGTGGTTGCGTGGCAGCCGTTCCCGAGCACGGACGCACCCTAGTGAGGTCGCCGTGACCTAGCCGTGGCCCGTTCGAAGCGACATGGTCCGACCGGCTCCGAGGGCCTCGTCGGGCGCCGCACGCGTAGCGCCCATGGTCGGCTCCGTGGCACCGGCAAGAGGGTGACGACGCCCGACCGAAGGGAGACGCCGCCGCAGGCGCTCCCGGACTCGGGGGCCTGCGGCGGCGTCTCGTGGCGCGATCACCCGCGGCGGCGAGCGGAGCGTGCGCGTGCACGCGCGTCGAGGACGATCTGTCGCGCCGGGCGGGGTGGCGCCCGGTCGGGCGCGGAGCCCTCGAGGCGCTGCCGCATGATCTGGCGCGCGGTGATGGCGGAGGCGAAGAAGAACTCGATCATGGTGGAAGCTCCCTTCTCGGTCGGGCTCGGCGGCCCGGCACCCGCGGAGCATGGGGCACGACCCTTTCCGATCCCTTTCCGGATCCTTCCGTCATCGATGAGGTCGCGGCAGCCGCACCTTGCGACTATGATCCGCCCATGCACGAGCCGGACCGGGGCCTGCGGTTGCGCACGCTGGGGGCGTTGGCGCTGGCCGGTGCTGCGCTGTCGCGGCCCAAACCGCTGCTCCTGCTGGCGTACGTGGCGCTGGAGGGACGCCAGTCGCGGCGGCATATCGCGGAACTCTTCTTCGCCGAGGCCGCTCATCCCCTGCAGAGCCTGTCGGTCGCGCTGTCGCGACTCAGGCAGGCCGTCGGCGAGCGGCTGAGCAGCGACGAGCGCACCGTCGAGGTGGGCCTCCATGTCGACACGGCCGACCTGTTCGACGCCCTCGAGCGCGGCGACCTCGAGCGCGCCGGCAGCGTGTATCGGGGCGCGTTCCTCGAAGGCGTCGACGTGCACGGCATCGGCGTCGAGGTGGAGGAGTGGATCTACGACACGAGGGAGTTCGTGGCGAGTCAAGTGCGCGAGGCCCGCCTGCGGCGCGGCGAGGCGGCGGCGGCGGCGGGCCGGTTCGACGAGGCCGGTAGCTGGGCCGAAGCCGCATGGGCGACGGTCGGCGCAGCGGCGTGCGAGCCGGAGCAGCTCACCCGCCTGCACGACCTCGTGCTGGCCTCGGGGCAGCGGGTGCTGGCGGCTCGGATCGCGTCCGAGGCTCGAGGGTGGGGCATCGTCCCCGCCGGTGACACCGCCTCGCTGCGAGCGCGCTTCCGGACGAACGCCGCCACGCAGCCGAGCTCGTTGCCGACCGGACTCCCCGAGTTCGTGGGGCGCGCGCGCGAGCGAGAGGCGGTGCAGGCGGCGCTGCTGGGGACCGAGGGGCGGCTGGTGACGCTCATGGGCCCCGGTGGCATCGGCAAGACGCGCTTGGCGCTGCAGGTCGCTCACGACCTCGAGACCGCACGGGTGTTCGCGGACGGTGTGTCCTTCGTGTCGCTCGAGGACGTTCCGGACGACGTTCGCGTCGCCACGCGCGTCGCGGAGGCGCTCGACGTCGTATCGGACGGCCACGAGCCCGCCGCGCAACGCCTCACGCGCGCGCTCCGCGATCGCCGAGCCCTCATCGTGCTCGACGACGCGGAACACGTCCAGGCGGGCGTCGCCGAGCTGGTCGCTGCTGCCGCTGACGCGGTCGGCGTGCGCTGGCTCGTGACCTCGCGCGAGCGCCTGCAACTGCGCGACGAGATGCCCATCGCGCTCGGCGGGCTGGACCTGCCGGACGAGGAGGAGCACGCGCCGAACGCGCTCCTGGCGTCGGACGCCGTCGCACTCTTCGTACGACGACGTCGGTCCCTGGAGGCGGCCTCTCCGCACGAAGGGCTCGGCGGCGTCGCGAGGCTGTGTCGGGCGGTCGGCGGGTGGCCGCTCGCGCTCGAGATCGCCGCGTCGCTCACCCGCGTGATGACGATCGAGGAACTCGCCGATGAGCTCGAGTCGCGTCTCGACGTGCTGGTCGACCCAGGGCGCGACGTCCCCGAGCGCCACCACAGCATGCTCGGGGTGCTCGACGCGACGTGGCAGTGGCTGGCGGAACCCGACCGCGAGGCGCTGAGGAGTCTCGCCGTGTTCCGTGGCGGTTTCTCGCGTGTGGACGCCGAGGCCGTCGTCGGCGTCGGCGTCTCACGGCTGGCGCGCCTCGTCGACCGGGCCTTGGTGCGGCCGGTCGAGGGCGGCCGCTTCGATCTCCACCCGCTCGTGTGGCGATACGCATGGGATCGCTTGCGCGGTGACGCCGAGGCGCCGAACCTCGTACGGGCGCACGCGCGCCACTTCCTCGGGCTCCTCGCCCGCTCCGCCGAGGATCTCGGCGGGAGCGAGCGTGACGCCGCCGTGGCGAGACTCCTCGTCGATCATGCCAACGTGCGCGAGGCCTGGACGGTCGCCGTCCGCTCCGGCGACGACGCGTCGTGGGGAGCCGCGGCGCTCGGTTGCGGCCGCTACCTCGACGGCGCCAACCGCTACCGCGAGGGGGTCGAGTGGCTCAGGGAGGCGCGCGAGCGCTCCCGGCTCGTCGCGCTGGGTGACGACGTCCACGCCGCGCTGGCGCTCGGCGAGGGCAGTCTGCTGGCGCGGCTCGCTCGGTTCGACGAGGCGGCCGCCGCCATCGCTCCAGCGGTGACGGCGCGCGACGCGAGGGTCCGCGCGCTCGCGCACGAGACGCTCGCCCAGGGCATCGAGTTGTGGCGCGGGTCGTACGCTGCGGCCGGCCGCCATCTGCGCGAGGCCGAGGCGCTGTACCGCGAACTCGGCGACGTGGCCGGCGGCGCCCGCTGCACCTTCGTGCTCGCCAACATCGCGTGGGTCGCCGGCGATTGGACGGAGGCGCTCGCGCTGCTGCGCGCGGCGCGCGAGGTGTTCCGAGGGCTGGCGGATCGTCAGGGCGAGGTGATCACCACGGCTGGCATGGGTGTCGTGGAGATGGATCGCGGCAACCTCACCGAGGGACGGCGCCTGCTGGAGCACGCTCGTCGCCGGGCGACCGGCTCATCGCTGCACCTGCGGACGATCGTCGCCGTGAACCTGGCTCACGTGCGGTTGCTCCAGGGCGACGTGAGCGGTCTGGAGGCCGAGCTCGCCCACGACCTCGAGGTGTTCCAACAGATCGGCGACGATCCCTGGGTCGCGGAGACGGCGTCGTATGCGGCGCGGGCCGCGATCCTCGGTGGACAGCCGGCCAAGGCTGGCTCGTACCTTCGGGCCGGCTTGGACGCGGCGCTGCGTAGCGCTCACGTGCCGAGCATGGCCGAGGTCCTCGTGGCCACCGGCTTCGTGATCGCGGCCAGTGCGCCCGACGACGCGGCCGCGCTGTTCGAACTCGTGCGCGATCACCCCCTGACGTACGCGAACACGCGCCAGGAGAGCGCCAGCGCGCTCGCATTGCTCGGTCGGCAGACGCCCCCCGCCACGAGCAGCGTCGGCTTGGACGCCCTCGTGCACCCCGGTGCGCACGCGGCGGTGGGTTCGCCGGCACCGATGCTCGCAGATCCGCTGACGACGGCCGCGACGGCCCTCCTGCACGACGGTCTCCTGCCGAGCGGGCGCGTGTTCGAGCTCGCGCCGGCGACGCCCTGACACGCGCGCGCTCCGGCTCCTAGTCCAGATCGATCTCGAACGTCGCCTCGACGCCGCCCGTCACGATCACGTCGTCGGTGTCGAGGTCGTAGCGCAGGACCAGACCGCGCACCTCGTCGCTGCCCCGCCGGCTCACGGCCGG
>SKWV01000287.1 GCA_007128755.1 Trueperaceae bacterium | reverse complement strand
CGCACGTCTGCGAGCTCGCCGGCTCCACGCGCCACGTGGCCATCGGCAGCGATCTGGACGGCGGCTACGGCACCGAGCAGACGCCTCGCGACCTCGATACCATCGCCGACCTGCAGAAGCTGCCGGCGCTCCTGCGCGCTCGCGGCTTCGGCCAAGGCGACGTCGACGCCATCCTCCACGGCAACTGGCTGCGGTTCCTCGATGCGGCGCTCCCCGATTGACGCGCGTGACGCCGGCCGCGCCGCACGGAGAGCCTGACGAGGTCCCTGAGGGGGCCTCTGCTTCGCGAGCGCTCGGCGGCGACCCGTGAACCCACGATCGAGCGATGGCGTGACCGGCGACGAGGTGCGCCGCAGCCGCTTCGTGTCGGGCTCGCCGATCTACTACGGCTGGTTCATCGTCGCGGCGGGCACGCTCGGCGTGATGATGACGATCCCCGGCCAGACGACGGGCGTGTCGATCTTCATCGACTTCCTGATCGCCGACTTGGGGCTCACGCGCTCGGGCGTGTCGACGCTCTACCTGATCGGCACCTTGGGCGGCTCCCTGGTGCTGCCGTTCGTCGGGCGACTCCTCGACCGGCGGGGCCCGCGCCTGGCGGTGATCGTCGTCGCGGCCGCGTTCGCGCTCGCCTGCGTCTGGATGGGAGCCGTGCAGGACGCCGTCATGTTGCTGGTCGGCTTCACGCTGGTGCGCGCGCTCGGCCAGGGCTCGCTCTCGCTCGTGAGCGTGCACGTGATCGCCATCTGGTTCGTGCGACGTCGCGGCATCGCGATCGGGCTCGCCGGCGTCGGCATGGCGGTGGCGACGGCGACCTTCCCGACGCTGATCGAGAGCCTCATCGACGCGACCGGGTGGCGCACGGCCTACATGCTGCTGGGGTTGCTCGTTGCCGTCACGATCCTTCCGGTGGGCGCGCTCGTGTTCCGCGACCGTCCCGAGCGTTACGGTGCACTGCCCGATGGCGGCGCGCCCCACGCCTCCGCCGCCACCAGCGTCAGACCGGAGCGGCACTACACCGCCAGCGAGGCCCGCCGCACGGTGACGTTCTGGCTCTTCCTGGCGGGGCTCTTCTTCGGCTCCACCCTCGGCACCGGCTTGGTGTTCCACCACTACTCGATCCTCGCCGAGGGCGGTCTGTCGCGCGCCGACGCGGCGAGCGCGTTCGTGTACTTCGGCATGATGTCGGCAGCCGCCAACCTCGTCACGGGCGCCCTCATCACGCGCACGGCGCCGCGCTATCTGCTGTCGGTGATGCTGTTCGCCCTGGGGGCGTCGCTCGTGTTCGCGGGCTACGTCCAGGGCGCAGCCGCCATCGTGCCGTACGGGCTGTTGATGGGCCTGCGCACCGGCGTCTACGCCTCGCTGGAGGGGAACGTGTTCGCCTACTACTTCGGCCGTCGCCACCTCGGGAGCATCAAGGGCTGGGTGACGACGGTGCTGGTCGTCGGCTCCGCCCTCGGGCCCCTCATCTTCGCGCTCGGGTTCGACCTCCTCGGCAGCTACACGACCACGGTGGTCGTGTCGGCGCTGCCGCCGTTGGCGCTGGCCGTCATCGCGCCGTTCCTGCGGTTGGTCCGGTCCGACGGCAGCGTTCTCTGAGGCCGGTCGTCATGGTGGGCCCTCACGCGGCGAGGTGGTCACGACCCGAGCCAGCTTGTCGAGGGTCTGCTCCAGACCGAGGCGGGCCAGGTCCATCATCGGTCCCTCGGTCCAGGCGAACTCCGTCACGGTGATCTCCGTCATGCCGACGCCGATGGATCGGAACGTGACCTCCTGCAGCTGATCCCGTGGGAAGTCCGGCGGCATGCCCATCTCGACCGGGTCGACCGCGTTCCCGTCGGCGTCGGCCAGGTTGTGGATGAACGCCAGGCGTTCCAGCGGCGCGACCGTGCGGTAGTGCCAGGTGCTGTAGTGCCGACCGTGCTCGGGGGAGTGCATGGCGACGAGCGACGTGCCGCCCTCGCGCACGTTCATCTCCGCGAGCGGGCACGTGAAGCCATCGGGTCCCCACCACCTCCGCACGTCCTCCGGTTCGGTCCAGGCGTTCCACAGCCGCTCGATCGGCGCGTCGAACACGCGCGCGACGACGAGATCTCGCTTCTTGCCCATCGTGGCAGCCCCCTTCATGCGAGAGCATAGGGGAGGGTAGCGGCCGGTCGCGAGGGCATGCACCACCGCGCGCGCTCGGGCACGTCCGAAGGGGGAGGAGTTCGCTGCGGGACGCTCGGCGGCCGTCCGGACGTGCTGCGAGGTAGGACGCCAGCCTCTAGCCGCGGTCCGTGCCGCCACCGACGATGCGTGATGAGGTGAGGACATGAAGCTCGTCCTGGGTGCACCACGGCCGACGCTCTGGAGGTACATCGTGCCGATGGTGGTCACACCCCGGCGCGCCTTCGACGAGCTGATGAACGATCCGGCTCGCCTGAGGCTCGGAGCTGCCCTCATCAGCATGAAGGCGGCGGCCTACACGCTCGTCGTGCTGCTGCTCTACCTCGGCGACGTGCCGATCATGATCCCAGCTTGGATCGCCATTCCCGTCGAGCGCTACTACTTCTGGGAGATCTTCTTCATCGCCGCGGTGACGCTCGGTGGCTGGATCCTGGCGGCGGGCGTCGTGCAGCTGGCGAGCACGCGCCTCGGCGGCACGGGCCGGTTCGAGGACGTGCTCGCCACGACGGCGTTCGCGATCACGCTGCCGAGCCTGGTGACGCTGCTGCCGGACTTCCTCGTCGGTCTGCTCACGTCGCTCGGGGTCCTCGACCCGCTGGAGTGGGCGGCCACCAGTGTGGCCCCCGGCGGCTGGCGCACGGTGATCTGGAGCTACCTCGCGCTCTACCTGGTGGCGTTGCTCACCCTGTACCCGATCGCGACCGCCGCGGCAACCGGACTCCGCCAGCGACACGCGCTGGCGATCGGCTTGCTCGGGGCGATCGTGTACCAGGGGGTGTACTTCATCTTCATCCGCTGAGCTTTCGACCCTCGGCTCAGGTGTGGCACGGGAGTCGATCGGAGCCCAGGGCGCGGTAGCTCACCCACCGGGCACGTACCATCCGGCATGAGACGCCCTACCCCCGATCCCGCAGGACCCGGCCAGGAGTCGGTCTGGGACTACCCGAGACCCCCCGCCCTGGACCCGTCCGATGAGCACGTCGTCGTCACGTTCGGTGGCGAGACGATCGCCGACAGCCGAGGCGCCATCCGGGTGCTGGAGACGTCGCACGCGCCGGTCTACTACCTCCCGCGCGACGACGTGCGCGAGGAGTTCCTCGCCGAGGTCGAGCGCCGAACCTTCTGCGAGTTCAAGGGTATGGCCGCCTACGCCGACGTGGTCGCGGGCGGCCGGCGAGCCTCCGCCGCGTGCTGGTGGTTCCCCGAACCGACGCCCGGGTACGAAGCGATCCGTGACTGGGTGGCCTTCTACCCGTCGAGGATGGACCGCGTCACCGTGAACGGTGAGGAGGTGCGCTCGGTCGGGGGAGACTTCTACGGCAGCTGGGTGACGTCGCGCGTCGTCGGTCCGTTCAAGGGTGGGCCGGGCACGCAGGGGTGGTGAGGACCCACTCCCTCGGGAGCCGGGGGTGAGGACGGTGCGGGTGGACGTGCCGCGCCGCGGGCTGCGGCCCCTCGCGTCCTAGGCGCCACCGCGGCGGCCGAGCTCGACCTCCGAGCGCACCACGCCCGCGCGATCGTGGCGCGCGACCACCCGCGCGCTCCCGCCGTCGGGAGCGTGCACCACCCACTCGGCCTTGGCGCGGTCGGTCGTCGAATCGATGCCCGGGCTGGCGGTCACGTAGGCTCGCCCCTCCAGCTGGCCGAGCTCCTCGCGCGGCTTGCCCGTCACCAGGGTCGCCCCCTCGGGCAGCTCCAGCTCGCAGATCACGCCGCGGACGATCTTCTTCTCCAGCGCCTGCTTGGTGACGTAGGTGGGGAGCCAGCCGGTGTTCTGGGCGACCACCCGGATGCGATAGGCGTCGGCGCCGAGCGCGACGACCGTGGCCTCGAGCAGCTCCAGCTTCGGTGAGACGCTCAGGTGCCAGACGAGCCACTCGGGGAAGCGGTCCAGCTCGCGTTCGAGGTACTCCGGAGGTGGGTTCCGGAACGCGTACGCGTGGTCCCAGCCGCCCAACTCGACCGGCCCGAGCTCGGGATGCTCGAACGGGTACCAGTCGACGTAGCCCTTGCCGCCGAGCTCGTCGTCGCTCCAGGCGAGCATCTTGAGGTCGTCCTCGACCGGGTGCTCGCGATACCAGTCGACGAACTCGTAGTCCTCGATGCCGGCTTGGCGCTGGGGCGACCAGAGCTCGACCGTCCACGCGTACACGCCCAGGTGATCGTAGAGCCAGTCGTCGAAGCCGCCGGTGATGACCTGCTTCGGGTGGTACTTGAAGTCGTGGAACACGGAGACGTTCGGGTAGCCGGTGAGGTCGCTGCCCTTCTGGCCGAGCTTCTTGAAGGTCCAGAGGTCCTCACTGGGGAGCGTGTCGTCCGCCCGGGTCGACATCGGGCGCAGGAGGAGGCCGCCGAAGGTGTGGAAGGTGATGCCGGTCGTGATGTTCGGGTGCCGCGCGATGAAGTCGACCACGGCATGGGCCTCGCTCTCGGAGGCCGGGTAGGGGCCGGCGCCGACTTGCTCGTGTTCCTGGCGCCACTCCGCCGGGAAGTTGCGGTTGAGGTCGAGGCCCTCCTTGGGCGGCCGGAAGTGGATGGAGACGCCGTCGTAGTGCTCGATCGTGCCCTCGGCGAGGAGGCGGTAGAAGGTGCCGTGGGTCTCGTCGGGCTCGCGCCGGATGAGCAGGCGCGGTGCGTCGGGGTGCGGCTTCCAGGCGCCGTTCGGGTCGGGGACTCGCATCGACAGGATGCGGCCGTCGCCGTCGATGTCCGCGCGGCTCAGACCGTCGACGGGATCCTCGTCGTAGGGGTAGGGCCGTGTGCTGGAGCGGACGAAGCGTGGCGAGTCGGCGAGCGCCCACTCGGCGCCGTCGGGGTTGACGCGCGGGCAGAGGTAGAAGGCTCGGGTGTCGAGGCAGTGGGTGACGGCGTCGTCGCTGCCGTAGGTCGTCACCATCGCGTGCAGGTGGTGGAGGCACATGGTGGAGGGGGAGACCTCGGTCGCGTGGATGTTGCCGTCGATCCACAGGGCCGGTTTCTCGGTGTCGGGGCCGGTGCCGAAGTTGGTGAGCGTGACGAGCCAGATGTCGCGGCCCTCGTAGCTCTGGCCGATGCTGTCGACCCGCACGAGCTTCGGGTAGGCCTCGGCGTAGTCGGCCAGGAGGCGCGTCAGCTCGTCGTAGCGGTAGTAGCGGTCGTATCGAACGTCGGGCATGATCGCTCCTCGGGCCTTCGCGATGGCCGCGTGCCGTGTCCTACGATGGAGCCTACCGGAACCGCAGGACCGCGCCCAAGGCGCGACCGTCCCGGGGGACGAGGGGTACGACGTGGCGACACTGCCCGCAGGGACGATCGTCGACCTGAGCGAGTTCGCGGCGGAGGCGTTGCGGTTCCTGCCGCCGGACGGCGACCTGGTCGTGGTGGTGCACCCCAGCGCCCTACGCGCGCCGCACGATCGCCACACCCAGGTGGCCCACGTGGAGGCCGGCGAACCGACGTGGCTGGGCGCGCTCGGCGAGGACCTCCTCGTGCCCGTCTCCGCTCCACCCGATCCGGCGGCGAGGTCGGCGTGCGCCGCCCGGCTGCTGCGGGGCAGCCGCCTGTGGGACGTGGTGCGGCCGGGCGCGCTGCTCCAGCCCGACGTGCGCGGGCCGTTGTCGACGGTCTACGCGGGCAGCGACCTGCGGCCGTGGGTCGTGATCGGTGAGACGGACGGCGGCGAGCCCATCGCCGTGCCGCTGAACGACGCCACGAACCCCAAGTGGTGGACGCCCGTGGTGCGACGTACGGCGCTGCGCTTCCCCGGCAACCTCAAGGATGCCCAGGTGGAGCTGGCGCACGCCTGGACGCTGCCGGCGGGCGTCGCCGGCGTGGGCGACCTGCTGCCGGTCGGCACACGCGAGGTCGAGGCCGCGATCCGCGCCTACTTCGGGGCGTGACGATGCCGGCTCACGCGCCGTCCGGATGCGTCCCGAGGACGGCCGCCACCGCCTCGCGGTGGCGCGGGCGGAGCGACCGACGCAGCAGCTCGGCGTCGTGACCGCGAAGGCGCAAGACGGCGAGGATCTCGTCCACGCGCTCGGGTAGCTCACGCGCCATGGCGGTCTCGAGCTGGATCTCGAGCGGCACCACCGGAACCTGCCGGCCGCCGAACGCCACCGTCTTCACGTGCGGCCAGATCTCCGGCCCGGCCTCCCAGATGCCGGCGCCGTCCACCGAGGTCGGGAAGCCCTCGGGCGGGGCGATGTGCGCCACCTCCACCTCGCACCCAGCGAGGTACGAGCGCGCGAAGTGCCACACGAAGCCGTACGCGTCGGGACCGCTGTGCACCGGACACGCGCTCGTCGAGCGCCAGGTGTCCGAACCGTCGGCGTGGCCGTCCGGCGGTCCGGCGAAGGGGGCCATGAACGCGGCCCAGCGCGCGACGTCCTCCGGCTGGGCGACGAGCAGGTCCACGTCCCGCGGACGGAGCACGCACCCCTGCAAGGCCGAGGCGACCGATCCGATGATCGCCCAGCCGCCGCGCTCGGGCCGCGCGCCCGCAGCGCGCGCGGCGAGCAGCCGTTCGAGCGCCAGGGGCCAGGTCACGTCACGTCCCTCCCCGGCTCCGGCCCAGCCAGCCCCTGCCGCAGCAGGTCGGCCATCTGATCGAGCACGGCGTGCAGCGCCGCGTCGTCGATCGGCGATCCCGAGCCCTCCCGCACGGCGTCCTTGAACGAGAAGCCGAAGCGCTCGCCGAGGAAGTCGCGCAGCGAGACCGTCAACTGGTAGAGCGCGAAGACCACGTAGTCGACGTCGAGGTCGTCGCGGAGCTCGGCGTTGCGGATACCCGCCTCCACGAGGGTGCGCAGGTACTGGAGCGAAGCGGCGCGCAGCTGGGCGGCCACCTCGAGCGTGGCGGCCCCCGAGGGCTCGTAGGTGGCGTTGTAGAGCAGGCTCCCGAGGCGCGGTCGGCTGAAGTCGAAGCGCGCCCCGTGGTACACGCTCAGCCGGAACCGCTCGAAGAAGTCGGCCACGTCGCCGGGCAGCGACGCGTCGATGAAGGAGAACTTCGTCTCCGCCGCCAGCGTGACCAGGTAGAGGTAGAGCTCCTGCTTCCCGGCGAAGTACTGGTAGACGCTCCCCTTGGCGATCCCCACCGTCGCCACGATCCGGCCGAGCGACGCCGAGCGGTAGTCGTGGAGCGCGAACTCGTCCAGCGCGGCGTCGAGGAACCGCTCGCGCTTCTCGCGTGGCAGGTTGAAGAACGTCGGTGTCGGCATGGCCTCCGCCCGGGTGACCGACCAGTCTTGGACCACCCGCAGTGGCTCGTCGTCAATGGCTCGGCGTCGACCCTCGGGCCGAACGTCCCCTTGACCGAGCGACGCGGCGATCCTACCATGACCGTGCGGTCACATGACTGGTCGGTCATAGTCGAGCGAGCATGAGGACCGCGAGGGAGGCGCGACGACATGATGGTCCCGAAGGTGTTCGCCCTGGTACTGGCGAGTGCGGTGCTGCTCACGAGCGTGATGATCTACGTCATGGGTGGCCGCTTCCAGGCCGTCGAGGAGCGGGCGTACGGTGGCGCCCGGCGCCCGTGGTGGTTCGCCATGGGGCTCGTCGCCTTCGCCGCGCTCTACGTCGCCGCCCTCGTCGGGTTCGCGACGGCGCCGGAGCGCACCTGGGCCGCGTGGATCCTGATGGTCGTGATCCCGGTCGGCGCCGTCCTGAAGGCCGGACTGGTGATCCTGAACCCGAGCGGCCGCGCGAAGGTGATCGCCATCGAGGGTGATCGGGCCTGGCGCCGCGTCGCCCTGACGCGCGCCGTGCTCGTTCCGGTGTTCCTGCTGCTCGCGTACTACGCCTGAGCACGGAGCGACGCGTACCGACCGCGCCGCCTTCCCGCCGTGGATCGCTTCGGCTACGCTATGTGCGAGGCACGAGTCACGGGAGGCGTCGGGCGTGGAACAGCGAGACGGCGGACGGCACGGTGGAGCGCGTGGCGGCCGGCTCGCGATCCGGCCCGCGCAGGCGGCCGACGTCGCGGCGATCGTGGGGGTGGATCCCGTCGCCCGCCGCGACGAGGAGCGGCGGCAGTACCTCCGCGCGAGCGTCGCTGCGACGGCGACCTTCGTGGCGCTCGTCGACGACGCGGTCGTCGGGTACGTCGTCTTCACGCACACGTTCTTCGGCCGTGGCTTCATCGAGATGCTCGTCGTCCACGGCGACCATCGGCGTGCAGGGGTCGGCTCGGCGCTCGTGCGCCACGCCGAGGGCGCGTGCCGCACGGAGCGCATCTTCACCTCGACGAATACCTCGAACACGCCGATGCAAGCGCTCCTGAACGGCCTCGGCTACGGGCGCAGCGGGGTGGTGGGCGACCTCGATCCGGGCGATCCGGAGCTGATCTACAGCCGCTCGCTGCGAAGCGCCGAGCAGGGGCCGACCGACCACGAGGGGGACGCGCTCACGCTGCGGCCCTACGAGACGCACGACGAGGACGCCGTCGTCGACCTGTGGAGCCGCTGCGGCCTGGTGTGGCCGTGGAACGACCCCCACCGCGACATCGCGCGGAAACTGCGCGTGCAGCGCGAGCTGTTCGTCGTCGCCGCCCGAGGCGGCGCCGTCCTCGGCACGGTGATGGCCGGCTACGAGGGGCACCGGGGGTGGATCAACTACCTCGCCGTCGACCCGACGGCTCGGGGCCGAGGGATCGGTCGTGAGCTGCTGGCGCATGCCGAAGGGGAGCTCCGCGCGCTCGGCTGTCCGAAGATCAACCTCCAGGTGCGGACGGGCAACGAGCCGCTCCTCGCCTGGTACCGTCGACGCGGATACGTGCAGGACGACGTCGCCAGCCTCGGCAAGCGACTCGAGCACGACGACGGCTCATGAGGATCTTCACGATCGGGTTCACGAAGGCGACCGCCGAGCACTTCTTCGCTCGGCTGCGG
>SKWV01000221.1 GCA_007128755.1 Trueperaceae bacterium | reverse complement strand
GCCGGTGCCGCGCGGCTCGCCGACGTCTTCCGCAGCGGCCGCTTCTGGCGCCTCGCGGGCCTCACGTTCGCCCTGGCCGGCCTGCTCTTCGCCTACCAGGGGCTGTGGGCCGGTCCGTACCTCACGCAGCGGCTCGGTGCGAGCCCGATCGAGACCGGGAACGTGCTGCTCGTCATGGGGCTGGCGACGTCGCTCGGGTTCCTGTCCGCCGGGCCCATCTCGACGCGCCTGGGGCTGGCGCGCACGGCCGGCGCGGGCGGGGTGCTCATGGTGGCCGCGTTGGCCGCCCTGCTCGTGGTCGATCCAACGTGGCCCCGGTGGGCGGTCGCGGCCGTCTTCGCCCTCGTCGGCCTGGGGGGCAGCGCCAACCTGCTCTGCTTCGCGCTGGCGCGCGCGAGCTTCCCCGCCATGCCCGGCCGCGCCGTCACGGCGGTGAACCTGTTCGGCATCGGCGGCGGCGCGCTGCTGCAGTGGGGGCTCGGCGCCGTCATCGGCCGCTTCGACCCGGCGCCGGGTGGCGGCGCCCCGGAGGCCGCCTTCTTCGCCGCCGTGCTCGTGAGCCTCGTCATCGCGACCGTGGCGCTCATCGGCTTCGCGCCGCTGATGCGCGCGCGGCACGCACCCGCCTGAGACCGGCGCGCTACAGCGGCATGTTGCCGTGGCGCTTGTACGGTCGCTCGACGCGCTTGTCCGCCAGCATCCGCAGGTGCCTGATGAGCATGCGCCGGGTGTCCTTGGGGTCGACGACGTCGTCGACGTAGCCCCGACCTGCCGCGAGGTAGGGCGTGTCGAACGCCTTGCGGTACTCCGCGATCTTCGCGGCGCGCACCGCGTCGGGATCGCGCGCCGCGGCGATCTCACGCCGGAACACGACGTTGGCGGCCCCCTCGGCCCCCATCACGGCGACGGCGGCCGTCGGCCATGCGAGCACCACGTCGGCGCCCATGTCCTTCGAGTTCATCGCCAGGTACGCGCCGCCGTAGCTCTTGCGCGTGATGACGGTGAGCTTCGGCACCGTCGCCTCGGCGTACGCGAACAGCATCTTGGCACCGTGCCGGATGATGCCCGCGTGCTCCTGGGCCACACCCGGCAGGAAGCCGGTCACGTCGACGAACGTCACGATGGGGACGTTGAAGGCGTCGCACGTCCGGATGAAGCGCGCCGCCTTGTCGGAGGCGTCGATCGTGAGCGTCCCGGCCAAGTGCCGGGGGTTGTTCGCGACGATGCCGACGGCGCCGCCGCCGAGATGCGCGAAGCCGGTGATCATGTTGCGCGCGAAGTCGGCCTGCGTCTCGAAGAACCGGCGGTCGTCCACGATCGCCGTGATCACGTCGTGCATCGCGTACGGCCGGCGCTGGTCGGGGTGCACCACCCGGGCGAGTTCCGGCGTCTCGCGCGTGTCGGGATCGCGCGTCGAGCGCACCGGCGGGCGCTCCTTGGCGCTCTGCGGCAGGAACGCGAGCAGCGTCCGCAGCATGGCGAGCACGGCGGCGTCGTCGTCGGCCACCAGATGCGCGACGCCCGAGCGGCGGGCGTGGACGTCGGCACCGCCGAGCTCGGCGAGCGTCACGTCCTCCTTCGTGACCGAGCGGATCACGTCGGGGCCGGTGATGAACATGTAGGCCGTGTCGCGCGCCATCAACACGAAGTCGGTGAGGGCCGGGCTGTAGACGGCGCCGCCGGCGCACGGGCCGAGGATCGCCGAGAGTTGCGGGACGACCCCGGAGTAGACCGCGTTCCGGTAGAAGACCTCGCCGTAGCCCGACAGGGCGTCGACGCCTTCTTGGATGCGGGCGCCGGCCGAGTCGTTGAGGCCGATGATGGGGCAGCCGTTCTGGACGGCCAAGTCCATCACGCGGCAGATCTTCTGGGCGTGCATCTTGCCGAGGCTGCCGCCCTGCACGGTGAAGTCCTGGCTGAACACGAACACCGTCCGGCCGTCGATCGTGCCGTAGCCGGTCACGACCCCCTCGCCGGGCGCGTCGAAGCCCTCGTGGAGCGGCTCGACGAACGCGCCGATCTCGATGAACGAGTCCTCGTCGAGGAGCGTGTCCAACCGCTCTCGGGCGGTCATCTTGCCGGCGTCGTGCTGCTTGTGGATACGCACCTCGCCGCCGCCGCGGGCGATGCGCTTGCGGCGCTCCTCCATCTCGGCGGTGAGTTCGTTCATCCAGGCGAGCGTGTCATCGGCCATGGGCGTGCCTCCGGCGGTGCAGCGGACCGATCGTCACGATACCGCGCAGCCGCGCCGCGACCCCGGTGGCCTTCAAGGAGCAGCGCGCGGACCGACGAAACGCGTCTCGAACGGGAAGACGTAGCCCTGGCGCCGCGCCAGCTGCTCTCGGTACCCCTGATCGCCGTCCCGTCGCGCGACCTCGAGCAGGTCGTGGCTCTCGGAGCGGATGGCGACGAGCTCGGACTCGAGCCGGGCGACCTCGCGCTCCGTGTGCCACAGGCGCTGCCCCTCGACGCCGATCAGCCCCAGCACCTGTAGGCTGCCCGCCAGGCAGAGCAGGA
This sequence comes from Trueperaceae bacterium, assembly GCA_007128755.1. Classification (GTDB taxonomy): domain Bacteria; phylum Deinococcota; class Deinococci; order Deinococcales; family Trueperaceae; genus SKWV01. The sequence continues at coordinate 6,635 of SKWV01000221.1, read as the reverse complement.
CCAGCAGAGCGTTCACGAACCGCGCGACACGCACGGGACGCTTCGGGTCCGTCGCCGCCGGATCGAGCGGCTCCACCGGCGCCAGGCGCGTCGCGCCGCGTAGTCGGCGGGGCTCGTCGACCTCGGGCGCCTCCCCCTGCCGCAGGCTCACGACGCGACCTCCGCCAGCGCCGCCGCCTCGCGCAAGAAGCGTGCGGCGTCCTCCGGTGGCGTGGGGTTCACGTAGTACCCGCTCCCCCAGTCGAAGCCCGCCTGGCGCGTGAGTCGCGGAAGCATCTCGATGTGCCAGTGGTACGTGGCGTCCGACGGCGTGGGCCGGGTGTGCAGGATCATGTTGTAGGGCGGGTGGTCGAGGGCCACGCCGAAGGCGTGCAGCACGGTCTGGAGGATGTCTCCCAGCGCCTCGAGCCGGTTCGACGCCAACGACGAGAACGCGCTCTGGTGCTCACGCGGCAGGATCCAGGTCTCGAAGGGTGTCTTGGAGGCCCACGGGGCGATGGCCACGAAGGAGGCGTTGCTCGTCACGACCCGCTCCCGGCTCGCCGTCTCGGCGCTCACCACGTCGCAGAAGAGGCAGCGCCCGTGCTCACGATGATGGGCCGACGCGGACGCGGCCTCCTCCTCGACCCAGCGGTTGGTCACCGGCAGCGCCAGGACCTGGGCATGGGGGTGGTCGTAGAGCGCGCCCGCCGCTCGGCCGACGTTCCGGGTCAGCTGCACGTGGCGCACGCCGGGTCGCTCGGCGAGGAAGGCGAGGCGGTCACGGTAGAGGCGCAGGAGATCGGACATGTGCTCGCGCGGCATCGCCTCGAGCGTCATGGCAGGATCCGGATGCTCGACGATCAGCTCCTGGTAGCCGCTCGCGGTGCCGGACACGTACAGGCCCGCGCTGCTCTCGCGGAACGGCCGCTGGCTGAACGGCGTGCCCGGCATCGGCAGCACGCGCGCGCGCCAGTCCGGGGCGTTGGCCTGCGACGAGCTGGCGCGCAGCGCCTGGATCTCCCCCGGAAGGCCGCGCTCGCGCCCCGGCACCAGCGGCGAGGTCCCGGGGGGGTGGGAGGCGCTCCCGAAGTCGGACGGCTGCAGGCCGCGCTCCGGGGACATGAGCACCCAGGCCTCGCCGAACGGGTCCTTGCGGAAACTCGACATGCGCGTCCATCGTAGCAGCGACACTTGCGCGTTGAACGTGAGCAACCTCAAAGCGCCGCGAGAGAACGCCGCGAGGGCGTCCCCGACGTGTGAAGCGCCGCACCTGCGGCGCGTGGCGCCTCCGCTATGGTCGTGGTGATTTCGCCCCGAGACACACCCGAACGGAGTGGGACCTTGCAGGCCGCGTTCGCCGACGCACGCATCCTGATCCTCGACGACGAGCCGGTCAACACCCTGCTCCTCGGCCGGATCCTCACGTCGGCCGGCTACGGCCGCATCACGGCGACGACCGATCCGCACGAGGCGATCGCCTGGTTCCTGGCGGCCCAAGCCGGGCCCGAACCCTTCGACCTCGTGTGCACCGACCTGCACATGCCCGGCCTCTCGGGCCTCGACGTGGTGGCCACCCTGACGCGGGCGACGCCGCCCGGCGACTTCGTGCCGGTCGTGATGCTCACCGCCGACGTGACGGCCGAGGCCGAGCAGGAGGCACTGACGAACGGCGCGCAGGACTTCATCACGAAGCCGTTCCGGCCGCCCCAGATCCGCTTGCGCATCGCCAACTTGCTGCGCACGCGCACGCTGCACCGGCAGCTGCGCGACCACAACGACCGCCTCGAGGTGCTGGTGCGGGAGCGGACGGTCGAGCTCGAAGCGGCGCGACTCGACATCCTCCATCGCCTCGCGGCCGCGGCCGAGTATCGCGACTACACCACGGGCCAGCACACGCAGCGCGTCGGCGCCCTCTCGGGCCTGCTGGCGGCGCGGCTCGACTGCGGCGAAGAGACGATCGAGCTCGTGCGGCGCGCGGCGCAGCTCCACGATGTCGGCAAGATCGGCGTGCCAGACCGCATCCTGTTGAAGCCGGGCCCCCTCACGGCGGCGGAGTTCCGCGTCATGAAGGAGCACGTGAACGTCGGCGTGCGGCTCCTCTCCAACGGCTCCTCGAAGCTCATCGCGATGGCCGAGGTCATCGCCGGGTCGCACCACGAGCGCTGGGACGGGAGCGGCTACCCGCGCGGCCTCGCCGGCGACGCCATCCCGCTGGTCGGCCAGATCGTCGCCGTCGCCGACGTGTTCGACACGCTCATCAACGAGCGGCCGTACAAGGCGGCGTGGTCGATCGAGGAGGCCGTCGACGAGATGACGCGCCAGCGCGGCCACTGGTTCTCGCCGCGCGTCATCGACGCCTTCCTCGACGTCCTCAACGCCTCGCCGGACCTGATCGAGGAGCTGCAGCACGCGCTGGTCGACGTCGACACGCGGGCCGTCGTGGCGGAGGCGCTCCACGGCTGATCGGCGGCGCCCTCGACCCTCGCCACGGGTCATGCTGGTGCCATGCCGCGACTCTTCGATCCCCTCCGACTGCGCGACGTCACCCTGCGCAACCGCTTGGCCATGGCTCCCATGTGCCAGTACTCCGCCGGCCCCGATGGCCGCGCCACCGATTGGCACCTGATGCACTTAGGCGCGCGCGCCGCCGGCGGCGTCGGTCTGGTGATCACGGAGGCCACGGCCGTCGAGGCGCGCGGCCGCATCAGCCCGCAGGACGTGGGCCTGTGGGACGACGGCCAGGTCGAGCCGCTCCGCCGCGTCGCGGCGCTGGTGCGCGCGCAGGGCGCGGCGTTCGGCGTTCAGCTCGCGCATGCGGGGCGCAAGGCGTCCACCTTCCGGCCGTGGGCGAACTCGTCCGGCGCGGCCGGGCGCGACGACGGTGGTTGGGAAGACGTGGTCGGCCCCACGCTTTCGGCGTTCTCGTCGCTGACGCACCGCCCCGAGCCGCTCGACGTGGAAGGCATCGGCGCCGTGACGCGCGCCTTCGCCGAGGCGGCCGCCCGCGCCGACGACGCGGGCGCGGACGTGGTCGAGGTCCACGCCGCCCACGGCTACCTGCTGCACAGCTTCCTGTCGCCGCTGGTGAACACCAGGACCGACGCCTACGGCGGCTCCTTCGAGGGCCGCACGCGGATGCTGCGCGAGGTCACGACGGCGGTCCGCGCCGCCTGGCCCGAAGCCAAGCCGCTCCTGGTCCGTCTCTCCGCGACCGATTGGGTGGAGGGCGGCTGGGACGACGACGACACGGTCCGCCTGGCCTCGGTGCTCCGCGAGCTGGGGGTCGACCTGATCGACTGCTCGTCAGGGGGCGCCGTGCCGGGCGCCGCGGTCCCGGTGGGGCCCGGCTACCAGGTCCGCTTCGCCGAGCGGGTCCGCCGCGAGGCGGGCATCGCGAGCGGCGCCGTGGGCGCGATCGTCGACCCGCATCAGGCCGACAGGGTCGTGCAGGAGGGACGCGCCGACCTGGTGCTGCTCGGCAAGGCGCTGCTGCGCGACCCCCACTGGGCGCTGCACGCCGCCGAGACCCTGGGCGAGGGGGCGAAGCACCGCTGGCCCGTCGCCTACGGCTGGGCCGTCGGTTGATCCGGGTGGCGGAGGCGGCCCCGCGGGCTGCCGCGTCGGCGCGCTGCCGCGGCGCTCAGGGGACGGCGAACAGGCCCGGCTGAGCGCTCGGCGCCTCCATGTCGGGGAGCGCGGTCACCTCGCGGAACTCCAGGCCGAGCCGGGCGAGCGCCGCCAGCGCCGGCTTCGTCACCGCCGGCGCCGCCACGACGCCCCTGACCGGCTCCCCCGTCACCTCACGCACACGGCCGACGTAGCGAGCGAGTTGGTGGACGGCCTCCTGCGTCGCCTTGGCGCGCTTGAGCTCGACCACCAGCAGCACGCCGGCGGCGTCGCGCGCGAACAGGTCGATGCCGCCGACGTCGGTGGGCAACTCGACGTCGAGCACGGTGAGGCCGTCCTCGATCAGGCCCGGCGCGCTGGCGAGCGCCCGCTGCATCTCGGCCTCGCTGCCCATCAGCACGAACCCCGATCCCTCGCGCAGGTGGAGCGCCTGCACGAGCGCGGTCTCGAGGAAGACGATGCGCACCATCTCCTCGGGCGAGCGACGCTCGACCGTGAGCACCGCCTGCCCCTCGTCGAGCGCGACCACCACGTGATCCGCCTGCGGCTGCCAGTTGACGGGCTTGACGCCCTTGTAGCCGTGGACCTGGAGGCTGCCGTCGGCCTTGAGCATCACCACGAAGTCGCCGGCATCGGCGACGCTGGCGGCGCGGCCGACGTAGACGACCTCGCACTCCGCCACGATCTGGACGAGGCAGAGTCCCTCTCCGAGGTGCTCGTCCAAGAACGCGACGAGCGCGTGGGCGTCGGGGGCCAGCAGCTGATCGTGAACCATTCGACGAGTCTACCGCCGCGGGCCACCCTGGTAGACTCCCGCCCATGGGCCGACTAGGAGCACACGTATCGAGCGCAGGCGGGGTCTCGAAGGCCTGGCCGCGCGCCGCCGAGATCGGCTGCGACGCCATCCAGTTGTTCGTCAAGAACGCCAGCACCTGGCGTGCGAAGCCGCTCGCGGCGGGCGAGGTGACGGCGTTCCGAGCGGCGCGCGACGCCACGCCCGGCCACGGCACGCCGGCCCCGATGCCCGCGGTCGCGCACGCGTCGTACCTGATCAACCTCGCGAGCCCGGTCGAGGAGAACCTCGCACGCTCGCGCGCCGCGCTCGCCGACGAGCTGCTGCGCTGCAGCGAGCTGGGCGTCGACGCGCTGGTCGTGCACCCCGGCGCGCACATGGGCGAGGGCGATGCGGTGGGCCTCGCGGCCATCGCCCGATCGCTCGACGCCGTGTTCGCCGACCACCCCGACATCACCACGCGCCTGCTGCTCGAGAACACGGCGGGGCAGGGGACCGTGCTCGGCTCCACGCCGGCGCACCTCGACGCGATCCTGGCGGCGGTCGACGAGCGGCAGCGCCTCGGCGTCTGCCTCGACACCTGCCACGCGTTCGCCGCGGGCGTCGACCTCCGCGCCGACGACGGCTACGACGCCTTCTTGGAGGCGATCGATGGCGCCGTGGGGCTCGCGCGGGTGGAGGCCTGGCACCTGAACGACTCCAAGGGCCCTCTCGGCAGCCACAAGGACCGGCACGCGTCGATCGGTCAGGGTGAGCTGGGCGTCGCCCCCTTCGAGCGGCTGCTGGGCGACGAGCGCTTCGCCGAGATCGCGATGATCCTCGAGACGCCGCTCGGCGACGACGGCCAGGGGCACGCGCGCGACCTGGTCACGCTCCGCGGGCTGACGCCGCGCCCGGCCTCGGAGGGCTCATGAGCCCTGCGGCCGAGCGTGGCCTGCTCACGGCCCATCACACCGGCGTGCTCGAGCGCAACCTGCACCTCCTGCAGCGCTTCACGGACGGCGTCGACGAGACCGCGAGCCGCCTCAGCGTGATCCCCGGCGGGTCGCACCTCTCGTGGCTGCTCGCGCACCTGGTCGCGACGCGCGACGTGATGCTGCGCCTCGCCGGCGCCGACGGCGTGTGGGACACCGAGACGAGCGCGCGCTACGGCCGGGGGTCGGACGCCGACGCCCCGGAGTACCCGCCACTGCCGGAGCTGCTGGCGCTGCTGCAGGAGCAGCAGGGCCGGCTCACGGTGGCGATCGAGGCGCTCGCGGCGCGCGCCGACGACGCCGAGGCGCCCGCGGCCGACACGCTCGAGCGTCTCGAGTTCCTGGTGTGGCACGAGACGTACCACCTGGGGCAGGCGCTCCTGTACCGGCGGGCGGCCGGACTCCCGAGCCCGCTAGGCTGACGCCGCGCCGCACGGCCCCGGTCGGCCGCGCCGCGCCTCAGCTCAGCCGACGGTAGTCGCCGCGGTAGTACGCCAGCGGGGCGCCCTCGTTCAGGCGGATCGCCTCGATCTCGCCCACGATCAGCGTGTGATCCCCGGTCGGCACGCGATCGACGACGCGGCACACGAGCTGGGCGAGCGACCCGCCGATGACGGGGTGGTCGGCGAGGGACGCGAACGGATCGTCGGTCAGGTCGTCGATGCGACCCGCGAAGTGGTTCGACAGCCCCTCCTGCTCGGCGCTCAGGACGCTGACCGCGAAGCGGGGCAGGCGCCCCAAGAGGGCGTGCGCGCTGGCGCGCTGGCCGATCGCGACGCCGACGAGCGGGGGCGAGAGGGAAAGCGACAGGAACGCGCTGACGGTGATGCCGCGCACCTCGCCGTCGTCGCCGCGCATGGTCACGACGGTGACACCGGAGGCGAAGCGGCCGAGGGCTTGGCGGAAATCGATGGGATCGATGCTCATGATGGTGTGCCGACGCCGCGCCGCGGCCTCGTGCCCCCCTAGCCTGACACGGTGCGGGCGCTCGGGGTGCCTCATGATCGCGCGGGCGGGCGAACGGGGTGTGAGGACCGTGCCGGGGAACGCCGACCTGCACCCGTATGCTCGTCGCAACGAGCGGTCCCGCACGTGAGGACCGCATGAGTCCGGCGGCTCGTGCCGGGGAACGACTGGGGTCATCGAGTGGCGAGGCTGCACCTGCTGGGCACCGGCGCCGCGCTCAGCGACGCGTTGCGTACGACCACCATGCTGGCGTTCGAGGGGCCGGACGACGTCCTGGTCGTCGACTGCGGTGG
>SKWV01000229.1 GCA_007128755.1 Trueperaceae bacterium | reverse complement strand
CGTGCCCGACGGGAGCACCGGTGACGGAACGGGCGGAACGGCGGTGGTAGACTCCGCCATGATCGCGTCAGACGCGCCGTCCGGCGCGCGCCTCACGTCCGACGACGCCGTCGCCCTCTACCGCCGCCCGCTCTTCGATCTCGCCGGCGACGCCTTCGAGGCGCGGGCGGCGCGAACCGACGCGGCGGTGGTCACCTACCTCATCGATCGCAACGTCAACTACTCGAACGTGTGCAACGTCGGCTGCGCCTTCTGCGGGTTCTACCGCACCCGGCGTCAGGACGACGCCTACACGCTGAGCTTCGAGGAGATCTCGGTCAAGCTGCGCGAGCTCGAAGCGGTCGGCGGCACCCGCGTCCTGATGCAGGGAGGGGTCAACCCCTACCTGCCGTTCGAGTGGTACCTCGACCTGCTCTCGTACCTCGGGACGAACCATCCCACCATCCGCGTCGAAGCGTTCAGCCCCGAGGAGATCAAGGGGATGACGAAGCTCACCGGGATGACGTCGACCGAGGTGTTGCGCGAGCTCCAGGCGGCGGGGCTCGACGGCCTCCCCGGCGGCGGCGGCGAGATGCTCGTCGACGCCGTCCGGCACGCCTCGCACGTGTCGCCGGCGCGGATCTCGACCGACGAGTGGCTGGCGATCATGGCCGATGCCCAGCGCCTCGGCCTCTACACGACGGCGACGATGGTCATCGGCTTCGGAGAGTCGCCCGCCCAGCGCGTCGAGAGCCTGATGCGCCTGCGCGACGCCCAGGACCGCGCGCTGGCGGAGCACGGCAACGGCTACTCCGCGTTCATCGCCTGGACCCTGCAGACGAAGGGCGTGCGGATCGAGGGCAAGGCGCCCGGCGCCGGCGCCTTCGAGTACCTTCAGCACGTCGCGGTGAGCCGGCTGGTCCTCGACAACGTCGCCAACGTCCAGGCCTCGTGGCCGACGATGGGCTACAAGGTCGCCCAGACGGCCCTCTTCGCCGGCGCCAACGACTTCGGCTCCACCATGCTCGAGGAGAACGTCGTCTCGCAGGCGGGTGCCACGCACCGGGCCACACCGGAGCGCGAGATGGTCCGCCAGATCGTCGACGCGGGGTTCGAGCCGCGCCAGCGCGACAGCCTCTACAACGTGATCCGGACGCCCGACGTGGCGGCGATGCTCGCCCCCCCGGCCGCGGCCGCGGCGCCGGCCTGAGGGTGGTGCCGTCGGCGACCGACGCGTCGCCCAGCGGGTCCATCGGCCGCGAGCTGTGGACGGCCGACGTCGCCTACGCCGGTATCGGCTCGGCGCTGCAGGACGCGGCCGTGGTCGTGCAGCGACGCCCCGACGGGAGCCGCACGGTGGTGGCGCTCGATGCCCGCTCGCGGCTGCTGGAGCGCTTCCCGGACGCCGCCCTCGGCGAGCACCGCTCGGTGCTCGCGCCGCCCGCCGTCAACGCCCACACGCACCTCGACCTGACCGACATGGTCTTCACGCCGGGCACCTACGAGGCGTTCATCGCGGCCGTGGTCGCCTTCGCGCAGGCGGGCGGACGGGGCGACGCCGCGGCGCGCCGCGGCCTGGCCGAGCTGCGGGCGTGCGGCACGAGGAGCGTCGGCGACATCGTCACGAGCGAGGAGACGATGCGCCTCCTGCTCGCGGCGCCCGACCTGACGGGGGTGGCGTACTGGGAGGTCCTGGAGCCCGATCCGACCCGCGCCGACGAGGTGCTGGCGCAGACCGAGGAGGCGCTGACGCGCTTCGCGGCGTGGCAGCGCCCCGGTGGCGTGCGGCTCGGGTTGTCGCCGCACGCCCCGCACACCCTCTCGCCGGCCCTGCTCACCGGCCTCGTCGCGCTGGCGCGACGCCGGCGCCTCCCGCTGCAGCTGCACGTGGCCGAGAGCGCCGGCGAGATCGACTTCCATCGGCGCGGTGACGGATCGTTGCGCGACGCGTTCGGAGCCTTCCTGACGTCGTGGCGGCCCTCGGGCAAGAGCCCCGTCGGGTACCTCGAGGACCTCGGCGTGCTCGAGGCGCGACCGACGCTCGTGCACATGGTGCACGTCGACGAGGACGACGTGCGCGCCGTCGCTCGCGCCGGCTGCGCCGTGGTGCACTGCCCGCGCTCGAACGAGGCCCTCGGCTGCGGTGTCTTCCCCTGGACCCTCTACGCGCGGCACGGCGTGAGCGTGGCGCTCGGCACCGATTCCCGCGGCTCCTCGCCCGACCTCGACGTCCGGCGTGAGTGGGAGGCCGCCGTGCGCGTGCATGGCGGCGCGGCCAACTCCGCCCAGCTGGTGTGGGCCGCCGTCAAGGGCGGCGCCCGTGCGCTGGGCGACCGGCCACCGAGCGTGCGCCGCGGGGACGCGTTCGACGACCTCGTGTCGTGGCAGGCGCCTGTACACTGAGCGACGGCGCGCACGTGCGCCGACGCCTTACGATCGACCAGCGCAACGAGCCGTGCACCGCGCGGCAGGCCGAGGCGGGCCCCTACGACGGCGGCCTCGACCCGGGAGGGGACAGGAACATGTCCGACAACACCGTGACCTTCAGTGACGCCGACTTCAAGACCCAGACGAGCGAGGGCTTGGTGCTCGTGGACTTCTGGGCCCCGTGGTGCGGTCCGTGCCGCATGGTGGGACCGATCATCGACGATCTCGCCAGCGAGTACGCGGGCAAGATCCGCGTGGGCAAGCTGAACGTCGACGACAACCAGCAGACCGCGATGAACTATCGCGTGATGAGCATCCCTACGGTGATCCTGTTCAAGGACGGCGAGCCGGTCGAGACGATCGTCGGGGCCCTCCCGAAGGGCGCGTACCTGCAGAAGCTCGAGAAGCACGTCACCGCCGCCGCCACCTGACGGCGGTCACATCCCGATGCGCGTCAGCTCGAGACGCGTTCGACGCCGCGTGGGCTCACCAGCCACGCGGCGTTCGGCACGGCGTCGGACGTCACCCGCAGCACGTACTCGCTGTCGCTGAAGGCCTCGACCGTCACCCGCGCGCCCTGCGGCAGCTCGAGGTCGACGAGCACGTTGGTGGTGTACGTGCCGGTGCGGAGCCGGCCGATCTCCATGCGGTGGTAGGCCTCGTGCGCGGCGCGATCGACCGCTTGCGCCGCGGGCGTGTCGAGCGCCGGAGGCGTGGCGGCCGGTGCGCACGACGCGATCAGGAGCGATACGAGCAGCGCCAGGACGACGTGAGCGAGGCGGCGAGGGGAGCGGGCCATGGAGGGCATGGCACCAGCGTATCAGTCGCGTCGATCGTCCGCGACGTCGGCGAGGATCGCCGCGAGCCCCACGTGCACCACGTAGCGTTGCGCCCCGCGGCGGCGGCCGTAGCGGAGGACGAGGTCGAACAGCTCGCGCTGCAGCGCCTTGGCGTCGGCGTAGTCGAGGTAGAGCTGATCGCGCCAGGCGGACAGCGCGGCGGGCATGTCGTCGTCGAGGAGGGTGACGTTGGCGTCGGGAGAGACCGCCGTCTGGACCTGGAGGCGCCCGCGCTCGTCGCGGTAGACGCGCGTGCCCCAACTCCCCATCGCCTCGGTGCGGGCGCGCACGACGTTCCGCCTCAGCAGGCGCTCGTGGTAGGCGTCGCGCTCCGCGATCGCGCCCTCGAGATCGTCGGCGCCCGTGGCCTCGAAGGGGATGAAGAAGACGTCGGCGGTGGTGCGGTACCGGCGCACCGGCCTGCCCGCGCGTCGCACCGTCTCGACCACCTCGATCAGGCCGAGCTGCCTGAGCCGCGCCACGCGGCGCAGCACGGTGTTGGGCTTCTCGAAGGTGACGGCGGCCGCCTCGGCGACGCTGCGGTCCACGCCCAAGAACGGCTCGATCTGACGTAACCCGGCCGGGCGGAGGAGCCAGCGCGCGGCGGCGGGGTCGCGTACGACGGCGACTCGGCCGCCGCCGGCCGGACGCTCCTCGCCGGCCCGGCGACCGCCGCCCGAAGGCGTGCTACGTGAATCTTGGCCTGGCATGTCATGTTGAAGCGTAGCAGACTGGTGGCAACGAGGCCGCAGCGCTCGCCCGGGGCGCCTGCATCCCGCCCGGGAGGTGCGCGGCCGTCCGTACGTCGGAGGAGATCATGGCAGACCACACACCGAAGAACAGCTTCGACGCGCGAGCGTCGTTCGACACCGGCAGCGGCTCGGCGAGCTACTACCGCCTCGAGGCGCTCCAGGAGCAGGGGCTGGGCGACGTGTCGCGCCTGCCGTTCTCGATCAAGGTGCTCCTCGAGAGCCTGCTCCGCAACGAGAACGGCTACGACGTCACGGCCGAGGACGTCCGGCTCCTGGCCGGCTACGACGCCGACGCGCCGGCGAAGGTCGAGATCCCCTTCAAGCCCGCGCGTGTCGTCCTCCAGGACTTCACGGGCGTGCCGGCCGTGGTCGACCTGGCCGCGCTCCGCTCGGCCATGCAGCGCATCGGCGGCGATCCGCAGGCGATCAACCCGCTCGTGCCCGTCGACCTCGTCATCGACCACAGCGTCCAGGTGGACGAGTACGACAGCCCGCTGGCGCTCGTGAGCAACGCGACCATCGAGTTCGAGCGCAACAAGGAGCGCTACGAGTTCCTGCGCTGGGGCCAGGCCGCGTTCGAGAACTTCGCCGTGGTGCCGCCCGCCTCGGGCATCGTGCACCAGGTCAACCTCGAGTACCTGTCGAAGGGCGTCCAGCACGCCACCCAGGGCGAGCACACGGTCGTGTACCCGGACTCGCTCGTCGGCACCGACAGCCACACCACGATGATCAACGCGCTCGGCGTCGTCGGCTGGGGCGTCGGCGGAATCGAGGCCGAGGCCGTGATGCTCGGGCAGCCGATCTACATGCTCACGCCCGAGGTCGTGGGCTTCAGGCTGACCGGCCGGCTCCCCGAGGGCTCGACCGCGACCGACCTGGCGCTGGTCGTCACGCAGGTGCTCCGCCACCACGGCGTCGTCGGCAAGTTCGTGGAGTTCTTCGGCTCGGGCCTCTCGAGCATGACCCTCCCGGACCGCGCCACCATCGCCAACATGGCCCCCGAGTACGGCGCCACCATGGGCTTCTTCCCGGTCGACGCCGAGACGCTGCGCTACCTGACGCAGACCGGACGCCTGCCGGACGAGGTCGAGCTCGTCGAGCGCTACTGCAAGGCGAACGGCCTCTTCCGCACCGACGCCACGCCCGATCCCGTCTTCCAGGAGACGCTCGAGCTCGACCTCTCGACGGTCATGCCCTCCCTCGCAGGGCCGAAGCGCCCGCAGGACAGGATCCTCCTGAGCGACATGCAGCGCAACTGGCGCGACGACGTGGGCAAGCCGGAGATCCAGCGTGGGTTCGCCCTCGCCCCGGAGCGCGTGGGCGATCGCGTGAAGGCGATGCACCGCGGCCAGGAGGTCGAGCTCGCGCACGGCCACGTCGTGATCGCCGCGATCACCTCCTGCACCAACACCAGCAACCCGAGCGTGATGCTCGCCGCCGGCATGGTCGCCAAGAAGGCGGCCGAGCGCGGGCTCGTCGCCAAGCCCTGGGTGAAGACGTCGCTCGCGCCGGGATCGAAGGTCGTGACCGAGTACCTGAACGACGCCGGGCTGACGCCGTACCTGGAGCAGGTCGGCTTCTACACCGTCGGGTACGGGTGCACCACCTGCATCGGCAACTCCGGGCCGCTCTCCGACGCCATCGTGAGCGCTATTCAAGAGGGCAACCTCGTGGCCGCGAGCGTGCTGTCGGGCAACCGCAACTTCGAGGGGCGCATCAACCCCCACGTGAAGGCCAACTACCTCGCCAGCCCGCCGCTGGTGGTCGCGTACGCGCTCGCCGGCACCGTCGACATCGACCTGACGACCGACCCGCTCGGTCACGACCCGGACGGGAACCCCGTCTACCTCGCCGACGTCTGGCCCACCTACGCCGACGTGACCGCGGCGCTCGAGAACGCCATGCGGCCGGAGACGTTCCAGCGCCTCTACGAGGGCATCGAGGAGTCGAACGCGGCGTGGAACGCCATCCCCGTCAAGGGCGGTGAGCTCTACGACTGGGACGAGGACTCGACCTACATCCACGAGCCCCCGTTCTTCGTCGACATGGCCAGCGAGCCCGGGCCCATCGAGCCCATCGTGGCCGCGCGCGTGCTGGTGAAGGTCGGGGACTCCGTGACGACCGATCACATCAGTCCGGCGGGCTCGATCGCCATCGACAGCCCGGCCGGCCGCTACCTCGTCGAGCGGGGCGTGGCGCCGAAGGACTTCAACTCCTACGGGGCCCGCAGGGGCGACGACCGCGTCATGACGCGCGGGACCTTCGCCAACGTCCGTCTCCGCAACCAGCTCGCCCCCGGCACCGAGGGCGGGTACACCGTCGATCACCTCACGGGCGAGGTGACCAGCATCTACGAGGCGAGCCGCCACTACCTGGAGCGCGGCGTGCCGACGGTGGTGCTGGCGGGATCCGACTACGGCATGGGATCCTCGCGCGACTGGGCGGCCAAGGGGACCTTCCTGCTCGGCGTCAAGGCGGTGCTGGCCACGAGCTTCGAACGCATCCACCGGTCGAACCTCGTCGGCATGGGCGTCCTCCCGCTCCAGTACGCGAAGGGCGATGACGCCGAGACGCTCGGTCTCGACGGCAGCGAGACGTTCGACATCGCGATCGGCGACGACCTCGAGCCGCGCCAGGACGTGCGCGTACGAGCGACGGCCGCTGATGGTCGCGTCGTCGAGTTCGTCGCCACCAGCCGCATCGACACGCCCGTCGAGGTCGACTACTACCGCAACGGCGGGATCTTGCACACGGTGCTGCGCTCGCTCTACCGCCGCTCCGCCGCCACCTCGGCGGAGGCCTGAAGACGCGGGAGCTCCGCGGTGGGCCGGCGTGGCGGCCGGCCCACCGCGGGCGAGCGTGAAACCTTCCGCAACGGCCGCCTGGCGCCTGCACCTATACTGGTAGCGTGCGCGACATCGTCATATTCCTCCTGATCCTCACCGGCATCTTCTTCGCCGTCGGGGAGTGGCGGGGCTGGTACATCGGCGTGCCCGGACAGACGCCGGTCGTGCTCTACAAGAAGGACCACTACGCGCGGACTCCGATCCGCACCGTCGCGCGCGACGACATGCCGCTCGCCATCAACGGTCAGGTGCGCGTCGGCAGCGTCAAGGTCCAGGTCTTCTACGAGCGTCCCGCCTCCTTCCAGACGAACGCGCCAGGCACCCCCGAGCGGATGATCTACGAGACGACGTTCACGCGCGGCCAGCGGATCCTCCTGAACGAGGTCTTCCGCGAGGGCCGCGGCATCTACACGATCGCCATGACGTACGACGGCGCGAGCGGGACCTTCCGGTTCACGCACCCGCGCGCCGCCGAGCTCTGATCCCACCCATGAGCGTGGTGCGCCTCGCCGCGGCGCTCGCCCTCGCGCTGCTGGCATCGGCGGCGTGCGCGCAGCCGCTCGTGCGGGTGCTCCTGGTCGAGACGAGCGACGTCGTCCACGTGGCCTTCGACGGCCCGCACCGCGGCGCCATCGACGGCCGACCGTTCGCCACGCCGTTCGCGCTCACCTGGCCCGTCGAGGTGCGCGGCGATCACCTCGTCCTCGACGGCCGCGAGATCGGTCGCCAGCTCGACCTCGCTCCCGAGGCGGGCATGCTGCGGTTCGACGGCCGGCGCTACCGCGGCACGCTGCGGCTGCTCGCCTCGGCGGGACGCGTGCTGGCGATCAACGTGCTCGACCTCGAGAGCTACCTGCGCGGCGTGGTCCCGTCGGAGATGCAGGCGAGCTGGCCGCTGGAGGCGCTCAAGGCGCAAGCGGTCGCCGCCCGCACGTACACGCTCGTCAACGTCGATCACGACGCCGCGTACGACATCTGCGCCACCACCGACTGCCAGGTCTACCGCGGCGCGGAGGCCGAGCACCCCCGCAGCGACGTCGCGATCGCCGACACCACCGGCCTGGTCCTCACGTTCGGGGGGTTGTTCGCGCGCACCTACTACCACTCCGACAGCGGCGGCGTGATCGCCTCGTCGAGCGAGGTGTGGGGGATGTCGCTGCCCTACCTGCAGGCGTTCCAGGACGTGGCGGCGAACGGACCGCACAGGCGCTGGGAGCACCGGCTCGATCCGGCCGTGGTCGGGGCGTCGCTCGCCGCCATCGGTCAGGGTGTCGGCGCCGTGCGGCGCGTGCGGGTGCTGGCGTGGAGCGATTCCGGGCGCGTGGCGCGCGTCGAGGTGGTCGGCGACGGCGGCACCACGGTGCTCGCCGGCAACGTCGCGCGTACCCAGGCGCGCGGCTGGGGCCTGAAGTCGACCCGCTTCCAGATGGTGGGGGACTTGGTCGCGCGCGGCGAGGGCTGGGGCCACGGCGTCGGCATGAGCCAGTACGGCGCCCGCGAGCTCGCGGCCGCGGGCCACGGCTTCGCGCAGATCCTCGCCTTCTACTACCCGCAGACCGCGCTCCAGCGCGTGGCGACGGTGGCGCAGCGCTGACCGCGCGAGCGACCTCAGCCGCGTGCCAGCCGCACCGCATCGACGAGGTCGCGCACGGTCGTCTCGCCGCGTTCGAGCTCGAGGGCGCAGCCGGTGGCGTAGTGCTCCAGGATGACGTCGCCCGTCGCGTTCAGGGCGCTGCGGACGCCGGCGAGCAGCGTGAGCACCTCGCGGCAGGAGCGGCCGTCGTCGATCATCTGCTGGAGCGCCCGCACCTGGCCCTCGAGCCGGCGGAGTCGGTTGATGACGCGGCGGCGCGCCTCGTCGTCGGTCGTGAGCAAGGGTCGATCGATGCCCGTGGTCATGGTCTCCTCTCGGCCGCGCGCGGACGCGGCGGTACCCCCGGGGGATATCGTAGCCGCTTCCGGTCGCTCGCACGGTCCCCCGGCGACCTGATAGCCTGACGCCAGGCGCGACGACCGTGCGCGGGAGGCCCGCGAGCGGGCGCGCGCCGTCGGGAGGTCACATGCGCGCGTTCAAGGGCATAGTGCGGGACGGTCGCATCGACCTCGCGGAGGGCGTGAGGCTGCCGGAAGGCACCATCGTCACCGTGACCGTCGGTGAGGCGGAACTCGTCCGGTCGACGCTGCGGGCCGCGTTGCGGCGCAACGCGCGTCGCCGCAGCCGAGGCAAGCGGTGGGGACCCGTCTACACGGCCGCGCTCCGCAGGGGGTGAGCGCCGGACCCGACGATCGACCCGAAGGCCGTCGCCTCACGCTCGTCCCCACGCCGATCGGCAACCTGGGTGACGTCACGATGCGCGCCCT
>SKWV01000250.1 GCA_007128755.1 Trueperaceae bacterium | reverse complement strand
GCGGGCAACAGGCGCTCGCCGGCGCGCTGGCCCCCGGTACCCTCATCACGTTCTTGCTGTTGACCGTGCTCGTGGCCGCCTCCATCGGCTCGTTCACCGGCCTCTACAGCCAGCTGCAGGAGGCGATCGGCGCGTCGCGGCGGATCTTCGAGCTGCTCGACACCGGTTCCGACCTGATCGAGAGCCAGGCGCCGGTGCCGTGGCACGACGTGCAGGGCGCCGTGCGGTTCGAGGGCGTGCACTTCCGCTACGGCGACCGCGGCGACGACTGGGTGCTGCACGACATCGACTTGGGCGTCCGGCCGGGGCAGGTGGTCGCGCTCGTCGGCCCGTCGGGCGCCGGCAAGACCACCCTCGTCACCCTCCTGCCACGGTTCTTCGACCCGACCGAGGGTCGCATTCTCGTCGACGGCATCGACCTCCGCGACCTGTCGACCAACGAGTTGCGACGCCGGATCGGCATCGTGCCACAAGAGACGCTGCTCTTCTCCGGCACCCTGCGCGAGAACGTCCGCTACGGACGCCCCGAGGCCAGTGACGACGAGATCGTCGAGGCATGCCGGGCGGCCAACGCGCACGAGTTCATCACCGCCTTCCGGGACGGCTACGAGACGCTGGTCGGTGAGCGGGGCGTGAAGCTGTCGGGCGGGCAGCGGCAGCGCATCGCGATCGCTCGAGCCCTGCTCAAGGACCCCCGGATCCTCATCCTCGACGAGGCGACCAGCTCGCTCGACGGCGAATCGGAAGCGCTCGTGCAGGCCGCACTCGAGCGGCTGATGGTCGGGCGCACCACGTTCGTCATCGCCCACCGGCTGTCGACGGTGGTGGGTGCCGACCGCATCGTCGTCATCGACGGGGGCCGCGTCGTCCAAGAGGGGACGCACGACGACCTGCTGCGCGAGGGCGGGCTCTACCGCGACCTCTACCGGACGCAGTTCCGGGACGGTGCGCCGGCGGCGCAGCGCGCCGGCGCACCCAGTTGAGACCCCGCTAGACCTGCCGAGCGTCGAGTTCGATCGGGGTGGAAGCGAGCGCGGGCGCTCGCGGCGCCCGCTCCCTAGACCTGCCGAGCGTCGAGTTCGATCGGGGTGGAAGCCAGCGCCTTGGAGATCGGGCAGCCTTCCTTCGACGCCTGCGCCAGCTCGGCGAACTGCTCGGCGTCGATCCCGGGGACCTCGGCACGGCACTCGAGCTCGATGCGCGTCACCGCGGGTCCCACGTCGTCCTTGCCGAGGTGCACCTTGGCGTCGGTGTGGACGCTGGTCGCCGTGAAGCCGGCGCCGGCGAGCTTCGAGGCGAAGAACATCGAGAAGCACGACGCGAGGGCGGCGCCCAGCAACTCGTCCGGGTTGGTGCCCCCGGCCTCCTCGAAGCGTGACGCGAACGTGTAGGCGGCGTCGTCGAAGAGGCCGCTGCCGACCCCGACGGTCCCGGAGCCGCCCTTCAGGTCGCCGTGCCAGATGCCGGTTGCAGTGCGGATCGCCATGGTGAGTCCTCTCCCGTGCGTGAGATGCAGGACATGCTACGACGCGCGCCGCGCCAGCCGGCGCGGTCGCTGCACGGCCACCACGTCCGAACACGGGCGGGCACGCGCCGAGGGGCTACCATGGAGCGATATGCCGCTCGTCGTCGACACCCCGTTCACGCCCAAGGGCGACCAGCCGTCGGCCATCGCGTCGCTCGTCGACGGCCTCTCGAGCGGGCTCCGGTTCCAGACGCTCCTCGGCGCCACCGGCACCGGCAAGACCTTCACGATGGCGAAGGTGATCGAGGAGACCGCGCGGCCCGCCCTCGTGCTGGCGCCGAACAAGATCCTCACGGCCCAGCTCGCGGCCGAGTTCCGCGACCTGTTCCCGGACGCCGCCGTCGAGTTCTTCATCAGCTACTACGACTACTACCAGCCCGAGGCGTACGTGCCGGCGCGCGACCTCTTCATCGAGAAGGACGCGAACGTCAACATGGAGCTCGAGCGCCTCCGGCACTCCACCACGCGCAGCCTCCTCACGCGCCGCGACGTGATCGTCGTCGCTTCCGTGTCGGCGATCTACGGCCTCGGCGCGCCGGAGGAGTACGAGAAGCTCAACCTCATCCTGACGACCGGCACCGCCATGCCGCGCGACGCCATCCTCTCGCGGCTCGTCCAGCAGCAGTACGAGCGCAACGACGTCGAGCTCGCGCCGGGTCGGTTCCGCGTCAAGGGCGACGTGATCGAGATCTGGGCCGCATACGAGGAGAGCCCGCTCCGCGTCGAGCTGTGGGGGGACGAGATCGACCGCCTCGCGCAGGTCGACCCCGTCACGGGCGACGTGCTGCACGAGGTGACGAGCGCGACGGTCTTCCCCGCGAAGCACTACGTCACGCCGTTCGAGACGCTGCAGCCGACCGTGCAGGCAATCGAGCACGACCTGATCGAGCGGCTGGCGTACTTCGAGAGCACCGGCAAGCTGCTCGAGCAACAGCGCCTGCGCGAGCGCACCATGTACGACCTCGAGATGCTCCGGACGCTCGGGTACTGCAACGGCATCGAGAACTACTCGCGCTACCTGGACGGACGCTCTCCCGGCGACGCGCCGTACACCCTGCTGGACTACCTTCCCGACGACACCATCGTCTTCCTCGATGAGTCGCACGTGATGCTGCCGCAGATCCGCGGCATGTTCAACGGCGACCGGGCCCGCAAGCAGACCCTCGTCGACTACGGCTTCAGGCTGCCGGCCGCCCTCGACAACCGGCCGCTCAAGGAAAGCGAGTTCCTCGAGCGGGTGGGGCAGGCGGTGTTCGTCTCCGCCACGCCGGGCGCGCAGGAGCTCGGCCTCTCCGATGGGGTGGCCGAGCAGGTCATCAGGCCGACCGGGCTCGTCGATCCGGCCATCACCGTCAAGCCGAGCCGCGGCCAGATCGACGACCTCGTGTTCGCCGTGCGCGAGCGCGCGAAACGCGACCGACGCGTGCTCGTCACCACGCTCACCAAGCGCATGGCGGAGGACCTCACCGAGTACCTCTCCGAGCAGGGGATCCGCGTGCGCTACATGCACAGCGACATCGACGCCGTGGAGCGCCAGGTCATCATCCGCGACCTCCGGCTCGGGCACTTCGACGTGCTGGTCGGCATCAACCTGCTGCGCGAAGGGCTCGACCTGCCCGAGGTGTCGCTGGTCGCGATCCTCGACGCCGACAAGACCGGCTTCCTGCGGAGCGAGCGCTCGCTCATCCAGACGATCGGCCGCGCCGCGCGCCACGTCGAGGGCGAGGTCTTCCTGTACGCCGACACCGTGAGCGACGCGATGCGATCCGCCATCGACGAGACCGACCGGCGGCGCACCAAGCAGCTCGCCTACAACCTGGAGCACGGCATCACCCCGGAGACGATCAAGAAGCGCATCCAGGAGGTCATCCGCGGCGAGCGCGCGGAAGCCGTCGGCGACGCCGCCCCCATCGCTCCCTGGGAGCGCGAGCTCATCGAGGACGACGCGCGTCAGGAGCTCATCGCGCTCGAGCGCGAGATGTGGGAGGCGTCGGAGGCGCTCGACTTCGAACGGGCGGCGGCGGTCCGGGACCGCATCCGCGAGCTCGAGGCGCGCCTGGGCGGGCGCGAGATCGCGCTGCCGAGCATCCCCGGGCGCGAGCCGCGAGCCGCGAAGCGGGTCCGCGCTTGAAGGCGCCCCCTCCGCCGCTCCACCTGATCGCGCGGGTCGCCCCCCTCGTGCTCGCGCTCGCCCTGTCGCTCGCTCCCGCCCAGCCGTACGCCGCCGACGGCGGCTTCGACCGGCCGCACGAGCTGGTCGCGTCCATGCAGCGGCCCGCCGTCGCGCTCGCGGTCGACCGCGGTGTGGCGGTCGTGACGTACGTCGATCGCGGACGGATCCTGCGCCTCCCGCTCGCCCACCAGGGCGACGCTCGCCGCGTCACCGAGCTCGCGAGCGGGGAGACCTACTGGGACGTGTTCGCCGCGGGCTCCCGCGACGGCTCGGCCCCCGCGGTCTTCGCCTGGTACCAGCGCGACTTCACGACCGGGCGCTACATCTACACCTGGCACTCGGACGGCGAGACGCGCCGCCTGTTCGAGGCGCAACAGGCGCTCGACGTGCGCCTCGCCGTGGGTCCCGACGGCCCCGAGGCGTGGGTCACGCGCATGGTGCCGGCCGGCGCCCAGCTCGAACGGATCGGCTGGGCGGACGGACCCGACGCGGCGCCGGAGATCGTCCTGACGAGCGCGCTCACGCTCGCCGGCGTGGACGTCGCCTACGACGACGCCGGCGCGCTGCACCTCGCGTACCTCGAAGGCTTCACCGAGACCACCGACTTCGGCGTCAACGCGGAGTGGTCGGCCCGCTACGTCCGGCTGGGCGACCCGGCCGGACCCGAGGAGCCGGTCGACCTCGGCCGGGCCGCGCCGCCACCGGGCCGTGTCGCCGTCGCGCTCGACGAGGTGCGCGTGGTGTGGCCGACCGAGCGTGGTGAGGTGGTCGCGACCGCGCCCGCCACCGGCGACGGCGTCCCCCTCGGCTCGGGCCGACCGGTCGCGGCGACCGCCGATCACGTGATCTGGAGCGAAGGCGCCACGCTCGCTGCTCGCTCGCGACCCCTCGAGCAAGGGGTGCTCGCCAACGTGGCGTGGTCGCCGCTCGGGATCGAACGCGCGGTCGCGGCGCAGGACGCCGACGGCGTGACGCATCTCGTCTGGGTCGGCCGCCGCGCCGGCGGCGGCTACGCCGTGCTCGCCAGCGACGACCGCACGCCGATGGTCCGGACCGTCTCGGACCGCGTCGCCGCGACGTTCGGCTGGTCGCCGTGGTCGCTCGCCGAGGAGGCCGCCGGTCAGGTCGCGGGCGCGCTCCTGGCCGCGGTCCTGATCACGATGGCGCTCATCCCCCTCTTCTGGCTCGTCGCGTCGTTCGTGGTGGGCCGCGTCCCGCACGAGCGCACGCGGCTCGCCGGCGCGATCACGGCCGCCGCCGTGATCGCGCTGGCGATCGCCGGGCTGGTGATCGCCACGTCGCTGCCCCCCGACCGGGTCCTGGCGCTCACCGGGCTGCCGTGGGCGGCCCCCGTGGCGCTGCTCGTCGCCGTGGCCATCGGCAGTCGCGTCGTGCGGAAGGCCGACCTGGAGTCGCTCCAGGCGCTCGTGCTCACCGCATGCGCGACGAGCCTGGTGGCGGTGGCGCTGCTCGCGTTCGTGACCTTCCAAGACTGGCTCGCCTTCCTGGGGCTGTAGGCGCCGAGGCCCGACGCGGTCCGTCTGGGGCGCTCGCGAACGTGTCGGCGACGCGCATCTGGGCCTCGTCGCGGGGGAGCGCTGTGGTACCCTCGATGATGGAGGCCCGAGTGACGTTCGAAGTCGGAGATCACGTCGTCTACCCGTCGCAAGGTGCCGGTGTGGTGCAGGAACGGACCACGCGAGCCGTTCTCGGAGAGACCCAGGACTACCTCAAGATCGTCTTCGTCCGCGGTGACATGGAGGTCCTCGTCCCGATGCGGCGCGGCGAGGAGGTCGGCCTCCGCCACACGATCGGCGCCGACGAGGTCGATCGCCTCCTCGACGCGCTGGTCAAGGGCGACCTGACGCTGCCGACGCAGTGGCCGCCGCGCTACCGCGCGGAGCAGGAGATCCTCGCCGGCGGGAGCGCCTACGAGCTCGCCCGGCTCATCGGCGTCCTGTCACGCCGCGACATCGACAAGGGGCTCGCCGCCACGGAACGCGAAGTGCTCGAGAACGCCAAGATCATGCTCGCCAGCGAGCTCGCCGTCGTCGAAGGGACGACGCTCGACGTGGCCGCGCAGCGCATCGAGGACGTCGTCACGGAGCGCATCACGGCATCGTGAACGCGGGCTCGCCCGAGGGCGACCCCGTCGACGGCGCGACCCCAGGCGCGACGCCGCCTCGGCTCACCTCGCCGCGCGTGGTCCGCGATCTGCTGCACCGTCACGGGCTCGCGGCCGACCGCTCGCTCGGGCAGCACTTCCTCGTCGACGATCGCGTGCTCGCGAGCGTCGTCGAAGCCTCTGGTGCGGGGGAGCACGACGAGGTCTGGGAGGTCGGCCCCGGGCTCGGCGTGCTCACGCGCGAGCTGGCGCGGGTCGCCCGTCGGGTCGTCACCGTCGAGCTCGATCGGCGCATGGTGCGGGTGCTGGGCGAGACGCTTGCCGGGCTGGACGACGTCGACGTCCGCCAGGCCGACGCGACCACCTTCGACTTCGCACAGGCCCCGCCCGGCAGCGTCTTCGCCGCCAACCTGCCCTACAACGTCGGCACGACCGTGCTCGTGCGCGTCCTCGAGAGCGGCCGGTTCCGGCGCGTGGGCGTGCTGCTGCAGCGTGAGGTCGCCGAGCGCCTCTGCGCCCCGCCGGGCAGTCGCACGTACGGCGCCTTGTCGTTGCTCGTCGCGCACTTGGGCGAGGCGCGGATCGTCCGGCGCGTCCCGCCCGGCTGCTTCCTGCCGCCGCCAGCCGTGACGTCGGCCGTGGTCCGGATCGACGTGCGCCCCGACGCCGTGAGCGACGAGCGCACGTTCGCGGTGGTGCGCGCGGGGTTCCGTCACCGACGCAAGACGCTGGCGCGGAACCTGCGCATGGCGGGCGTGCGTGAAGCCGACGTCGACGCGGCCTTCGCCGAGCTCGGGATCGAGCCGAAGGTCCGCGCGGAGGCGCTCGACCTCGCCACGTTCCGTGCGTTGGCGCTCCGTTTCCCGCCATTGCGGACCG
The DNA here is from genome assembly GCA_007128755.1 of Trueperaceae bacterium. Taxonomy (GTDB): domain Bacteria; phylum Deinococcota; class Deinococci; order Deinococcales; family Trueperaceae; genus SKWV01. Next base: position 2,580 of record SKWV01000250.1, on the reverse strand, counting down.
ACGCCCTCATCTAGGGGGCTATACTAGGCGGTACGCGAGTCAGGGGTGTCACCCCGCAGGAGTAGTTGATGGCCAAGTTCTTCGTGGTCGGCGACGCAACGGTCGACCAGATGTATTTCGTGGATGCGCTTCCCGAGGCCGGCGGTGAGGTCACGGCGTTCCGTGCCCTGATGGAGCCCGGTGGGGCCGGAGGCACCATCGCGACCGCGCTCGGTCGCCTCGGGCACGACGTCCAGATCGCCACCCGCGTCGGCACGGGCCCGTTCTCCGACCTGGCGCTGCGCAACGTGCGCGCCTCCGGCGTCGACACGTCGCTCATCCAGACGGACGACAAGCACCAGACCAGCAGCGTGACGATCCTGATCACGCCCGATACGCAGCGCACGATGATCAGCGCCGTCGGTGCCAGCCGGTACCTGGACTCGGCGCGCCTCGACCCGCGCCAGGTGCGAGAGCGCGACGCGCTGGTGATGAGCGCCTACAGCCTCGTGGGTGGCCCGCAGCGGGAGTACGCCGTCCAGGCGCTCGCGTACGCGGCCGACGCCGGCGCCACCACCTTCGTCGACATGGGCTCCGGGGCCGTGAACGCGCTCCAGGGCCGCCTGATGCCGCTCCTGCGCGGCGTCGACTACGTGCTCATGAACGAGAAGGAGCTGTTCACCCTGACGGGCGAGACCTCGATCTCGGACGCCGTGAGCGGGTTGCGGGCGCAAGGGATCCACCAGGTCGTGGTAAAGGTCGGTGAGATGGGCTCGATCGTCGTGACGCCGCACCTGACCGAGCTCGTGGACTCCATGGAGGTCGACGACGTGGTCGACTCCACGGGGGCGGGCGACTACTACACCGCGACCTTCGCGCACGCCGTGCTCGACGGGTACGACCTGCTCGAGGCCGCGTGGCGCGGGAACGTGGCCGGAGCGCTCAACACCACTCGCGTCGGCGCCCAGCGCGCGGTCATCGACCTGCAGACGCTGGAGCGGCACGCGGCCCACGTGGACGTCGGCGCCGCATGAGCGCACGCCTCACCCGCTGGCTGATCCTGCTGCTGGCCGCCCTCTCGCTGGGCGCCGGCGGGGCGCAGGCGACCTTCGAATCGCGTTTCGACACCGTCTGGCGTCTCGTCGACGAGCGCTACTGGGATCTCTCGAGCCTCGCCGTCGATTGGGCGGAGGTGGGGGAGCGGTACCGTCCGCTCGCCCTGAGCGCGGCCGACGACGACGCGTTCTTCGCCGTCCTCGAGGACATGGTCGAGGAGATCGGCGACGACCACAGCGTGTTCGTGCCACCGGCGCGCGTCGAGGAGATCCGCCGCCTGTACGGCGACCTCCCCTGCCTCGGGGTGTTCGGCCTGGGCGCGACGAGCTCGGCCGCTCACGACGTGCTCGTACCGGACCCGCTCGAGCGGAGCGGCCCCATCGGCTACGCGTTGCTCGACGAGGGCATCGGCTACCTGCGCATCGCCGACCTCGTCTCCGGCGGCACGGCCGAGGGCGTGCGGGACGCCGTGAACACGCTCACGCGGCGCGGCGCGCGCGCCTTCGTCGTCGACCTGCGCGGCAACCCGGGCGGTCGGCTGATCACGATGATGCAGGTGGCCGGCGTGTTCACGCAGGGCTTCTTGTGGCGCACGATCACCTCGTGGTCGCTGCCCATCCCCTACCCGGCGCTGGGGACGCCCGCCACCGACGCACCGCTGGCCCTGCTCGTCGACGGCGACGTCAACAGCGCCGGCGAGGGGTTGGCCGGCGCGCTCCAGCACCGGGGGCGCGCGCTCGTCCTGGGGTCGACCACCGCCGGCAACGTCGAGGCGATCATGCCCTTCTGCCTGCGGGACGGCTCCCAGGCGTGGATCGCGACGGGCGTGCTCGCCCCGATCGGCGGCCCCACCTGGGCCGGCCGCGGCGTCGTGCCCGACATCGAGGTAGCGGACGGGTCCGCCCTGGGCGAGGCCGTTCGGGCGCTCCGCGCGACACCCTGAGGGTGCGTGCCGCCGACGAGGCTCCGGCCGCCGAGTCGGTGATCCCGGGCGTGTGGCGCCTCGAGGTGCCCTCGCGGACGCTGCCGCCGTTCACCACCACCAACGCCTACGTCCTCTCGCGGGGCGGCGTGACGCTCGTAGTCGACCCCGGCGGTGACTCCGCGGAGGCGATCGCCGCGGTCACGGCCGCCGTCCACGCGGCCGGTCCCGCCCCCAAGGGCATCGTGCTCACGCATACGCACGCCGATCACCTCGCCGGCGTGCCCGCGCTGCGGGAGCTCTGGCCCGACGCGACCGTGTACGCCCACCCGCAGGAGCTCGGCGTCCTGAGCGGCGCGTGGCGGGCGAAGGGGCTCGCGGGGGGCCGCCGGATCACGCTGGGGGACGACGTGGTGGAGGCGGTGCACACGCCCGGGCACAGCCCGGGGCACCTCGCGCTCTGGCTCCCGCACGCGCGCCTCCTCCTCGCCGGCGACCTGGTGGCGGGAGCGGGCTCCGTCTGGGTCGGCCTCCCGGCGGGCGACGTGAGCGCGTACCTCGAGAGCCTGGCGCGCGCCAGCGCGCTCGAGCCCCTCCTGGTCGCACCCGGCCACGGGCCCGTC
>SKWV01000119.1 GCA_007128755.1 Trueperaceae bacterium | reverse complement strand
GGCCTGCATGTCGACGCGCGCGTCGGGACCGAGCGGCACGCCCCTCACGACGACGCCCCGCTCGGCGGCGAGCAGATGCCACGGCACCAGGTTGGCGTGGTGCTCGGCGACGGTGACCACGATCTCGTCGCCGGGCTCGAGCGCGTGCCGGCCCCAGGCGTGGGCGACGAGGTTGATCGCCTCGGTGGCGTTCCGCACGAACACGACCGAGCGATCGCTGGGGGCGTTCAGGAAGCTCGCGACGCGCCGGCGCGCCGCCTCGTACATGTCGGTCGCCTCGGCCGAGAGGGTGTAGGCGCCGCGGTGGACGTTGGCGTAGTGCTCACGGTAGACGCGCTGCAGCGCGTCGAGGACCGGCAGTGGCTTCTGGGTCGATGCGGCGCTGTCGAGGTAGATCAACGGCGCGTCGTTGACGCGACGCTCGAGGATCGGGAAGTCGCGCCGCAGGCGCATCACATCGAGGGCAGGCATGCGCCATGCTACCACCATCTCGGAACCATTCCGAGTTAGCCGGAGCCCTCCGGGTCCGGCGGTAGACTCGGGCATGCGGGTGCGAGCGCTGCGGCAGATCAACCTTCGCAACCTCGTCACCGAGCGGCTCGTGTTCGAGGACGGCGTCACCGCCGTGGTGGGTCCCAACGCGGCCGGCAAGTCGAACCTGCTCGCGGCGATCGCCCTCGGCGCCGGCGGGAGCCTCGCCTCGGGGACGATCCTGGCGTCGCTCCGCTTCGGGGCCGACGAAGGCTACGTCCGCCTCGACCTCGAGACCGGCGACGGATCGCGCACGGTCGAGATCGCGTTGGCGCCCGGCCGCAAGACGATCCGGCTCGACGGCCAGGTCGTGCGCGTCGCCGAACTCGCCCGCGTCGGCGGCGTGGTGCGCGTCGGCCCCGAGGACGCCGACCTCGTGCACGGGCCGCCGGCGCGGCGGCGCGCCTTCTTGGACGACCTGCTCGCCCGCTCGTCGCTCCGGTACGCTCTGCTCGTGCGTGCGTATCATCGGGTCGTGGAGCAACGCAACGCCCTCCTCAAGACGCCCGCGGCCGCCTCCTCGCTGCCGGTGTGGGACGATCGCTTCGTGGAGCTGGGGCGAGAGGTCGAGGGGCTGCGGGCGCGGGCGCTCTCCACGCTCGCGCCGCGGGCCGCGGCGGCCTACGAGAGCATCGCCGGCAGCCCCTCCGACTTCGCGATCACGCTCGACCGCTCCCACGACGAGGACGACCTCGCCGCCGCGCTGGCGGCCAGCCGGGCGGAGGAGCGCAGCCGCGGCGTGACCGTCGTCGGGCCGCATCGCGACGATCTGCTGCTCTCGCTCGCCGGACGCTCCGTGCAGGCGTACGGCTCGCGGGGCGAGGCCCGCACGGCGGCGCTGGCGCTGCGCGTCGCCGAGTTCGAGGTGCTCGAAGCGCGTCACGGCACGCCGCCCCTGCTCCTGCTCGACGACGTCCACGCGGAGCTGGACGGGCGCCGGCGCGCCTTCCTCGCCGGCCTCGCCGCGCGCACGCCTCAGGCGATCGTGACGGGGACGGAGCCGCCGGCGCGCTACGACCGGATCTGGTACGTCGACGAGGGTCGCATCACGACCGAGCACGGGCCGCCCGGCGAGGCCAGCGCCGGCGACGCGCCCCCGAGGCTGCCCGATGGCGCGTGAGCGGCACGTCGGCGACTTCGTCCGCGAGGTCTTCCGTCGCGGCGGCCTGCTGCGCGGCGTCCAGCGCGCCGAGGCCGTGCTGCTCTGGCCCCAGGTCGTGGGGCCCGAGGTGGCCCGGTTCTCGGCCGCGGTCGGCCTGCAGAACGGGACGCTCCTGGTGGAGGTCCCCGACCCGGAGACCGCCCTGCACCTGGGCATGCAGCGCCACCACGTGCTGGCGGCGTACCGCGATCGCCTCGGGAGCGGCGCCGTCCGCGAGCTCCGGTTCCGCGTGGGGCGCTCGCCCGCGGCGGCCGTCTCCCCGCCGGCGAGCGCGCCGGTCGAGCTCGATCCCGATGCGGTCGCCGCGCTGGCGCGAGGACTGAGCACCTTGGACGACGAGATCGCCGCGCCCGCGCTCCGCGCCGGCAAGGCCCTCCTCACGCTGCGGGCGCGGCGCGAGGCAGCGGGCTGGCGCCCCTGTCCCGTCTGCTCGACGCTCTGCGAGAGCCCCACCGACCCTGACGCGCTGCCGTCGATGGCCCGCGCCAGCGTCGCCGCGCTGGGCCTCGCGATCGACGTCGACCGCTGGTGCTCGACGTGCCGGCGCCATGCCGGCACGCCCAAGGTGCAGCGCAGCGCCGAGCGGCTCACCGTGCACCCCGACGATGAGTGCACGATCCTGACCGACGAGGAGCGCGCCGTGGCGGTGCGGCTGGCGCTGACACGGCTCGCGGCGGTCGCCATCGACATGCTGCCGCAGGCGCTGGGCGACGCGGAGCTTCGGCCCCAGCTCGCCCGCGTCGCCCACGCGGCGGCGGCGCTCCACCACGGCGTGCCGCTCGCCGACGTCGTGAGCGACCAGCTCCACGGCGTGGTCGACGAGCGCGTGATCCGCGCACTCGGCCACTGGCCCATGCCCCCCAGCGGGGGCGAGGAGGTTCCATGAAGAGACCCGTCGTCCTCTGCGTCCTCGATGGCTTCGGCCTGGCCCCGGAGGGGCCGGGCAACGCCGTCCACCTCGCCTCCACCCCGGTCTTCGATCGCCTCTGGCAGACCGCGCCGCGCACCACCTTGGAAGCCTCGGGCGAAGCCGTCGGCCTGCCCGAGGGGCAGATGGGCAACAGCGAGGTCGGTCACCTCAACTTGGGCGCCGGTCGGGTGGTCATCCAGTCGCTCGCGTTCGTGCAGAAGACGATCGACGACGGCTCCTTCTTCGAGAACGAGGTGCTGGTGTCGACGTGCGACGGGGCCAAGGACGCCGGCGGCGCGCTGCACCTCGTCGGCCTGGTCTCGGACGGCGGCGTCCACTCCGATCTCCCCCACCTGCTCGCGCTCATCGATCTGGCGCAGCGACGGGGCGTCGAGCGCGTGTACGTGCACGCGATCACCGACGGCCGCGACACGCCGCCGGACGGCGGACGGGGCTACGTCGACGAGGTCGTGCGGCACATCCGCGAGGTCGGCAGCCCCGCCCGCGTGGCGACCGTGATCGGTCGCTACTGGGCCATGGATCGCGACCAGCGCTGGGACCGGACGCAGCGGGCGTACGACGCGATCGTGTGCGGCCGGGCGCCTCACCGATCCGAGAGCGCCGACGCGGCCATCGCGGCGGCGTACGACCGCGACGAGACCGACGAGTTCATCGCTCCCACCGTCGTCGTTCCGGAGGGGCGAGACCCGGTGGAGATGGCGGACGGAGACGGCGTCATCTTCTTCAACTTCCGCGCGGATCGCGCGCGGCAGCTCACCTACGCCCTGGTCGGTGACGCCGACTGGGACCGCTTCGAGCGCTGCCGCACGCCGCGCATCCACTTCGCGTCGATGATGCGCTACGACCGCGAGCTGAGCGTCCCCTTCGCGCTCGAGGTGCCCGAGGTCGAGCACCCGTTGGGCGAGGTGCTCGCCGACGCCGGTCTGGAGCAGTACCGCACGGCCGAGACCGAGAAGTACCCCCACGTGACCTACTTCTTCAACGCGACGGTCGAGAAGCCGTACCCGGGCGAGAGCCGGCACATGGTGCCTTCGCCGCGCGTCGCCACCTACGACCTGCAGCCGGAGATGAGCGCGGCGGCGTTGACGGACGCCACGATCGCCCGGCTGCGTGACGCCGACGACGCGTTCGTGCTGATCAACTACGCCAACCCCGACATGGTCGGGCACACCGGGGTGCTTGCGGCCGCCATCAGCGCGTGCGAGACCGTCGACGGCTGCCTGGGCAGCCTCGTCGACGCGACGCTCGCCGAGGGCGGCTGCCTCCTGATCCTGGCCGATCACGGCAACGCGGAGCAGATGCGGGACGCGAAGGGCAACCCCCATACGGCCCACACGATCAACCCGGTCCCGTTCCTGCTCGTCGGCGGCCCGGAGGGCGTCGGCCTCGCCGACGGCGGCGTGCTGGGCGACGTCGCCCCCACCGTGCTGGCGCTGCTCGAGCTCGACCAGCCGGAGGTCATGACGGGTCGCTCGCTGCTGACGCGCGACTGACGTTCACGGGCGAGGCGTGGGCGACGCACCGCCCACGCCTCGCCCTCGGTGAACGGTCGCTAGGGCAGCGTCGCGGGATCGACGACGTAGACGTGCTGGGTGTAGACCATCCCCAGGCCGGGCAGCTCCATGGGCTCGCCCTCGGGCTGATCGAACCAGGGGAACCACCCTTGCGCCTCGGGGAAGATGAGCTCGAAGGCGTTGACGTCGCCCTCGGGCGACAGGGCGAGGACCAGTCCAGGGCCCTGCATGCCGTGGTGGGACCCCATCTGCGGCACGTACTCGGACAGCTGCTGGAACTGCGCGAGCGCGGGGTTCGCGGCGGCGAGCGCCTCGAACGTGAGCGGCAGCATCGTCGGCGGCCCGCCCGGCACGACGGAACTCGGCTCCGTGATCCAGATGTGCTGCGTGTAGGCCATACCGAGGCCCGGGAGCTCCATCGGCTCGCCCTCGGGCTGATCGAACCAGGGGTACCAGCCGATCGCCTCCGGATAGATGACCTCGACGACGACGACCGTGTCTGCGTACCCGACGCCGAGCGTGACGTGCGGCCCGGGGGCGCCCCAATGGATGCCCATGGCCGGCACCCACTCCTCGTGCATCGGCCCGTAGTGGGCGAGGGCGGGGTTGATCGCGATGAACTCGTCGATCGTACGGGCGACGTCCCGTTCGGCGCTGGCGCCGGTGGCGCCGACGAGGAACGAGACCGCGAGCATGGTCACGAGGGCTCTCTTCATACCTGACCTCCTGGTGGATCTCGCATCTCGAGCGGCAGGTTGGCGATGCCGGTTGCGATGCGTGGCCTCGAGGCGCTACGCCGGAGGAACACCCGGCGGAGCGGTCGAGCGCCATGTCCGGAGCGTATAGGGCGGCCGTTCCACCAGCGTTCCACCGGCAGCGCCATGCGGCCACGCCGGAGCGCCCGCGCGGGGGCGGCGCCGTCCGCACCACCACGACCAGCCCCCGCGACACGTGCGTCGCGGGGGCTGGTCGTGCGTCGACCGGCAGTGGCCGGTAGGAGCGGGCCTAGCTCAGAAGTCCATGCCGCCCATGCCGCCCATGCCGCCGCCGTCGGGCATGCCGCCGCCGGCGTTCTCCTTCTCGGGACGGTCGGCGATGACCGCCTCGGTCGTGAGGAGCAGGGCGCCGATCGACGCGGCGTTCTGCAGCGCGATGCGGGTGACCTTGGCGGGGTCGACGATGCCGGCCGCGAACATGTCGTCGACGTACTCGTCGGCGAAGGCGTCGTAGCCGAACTTGCCGTCGTTGCGGTTCTTGATCGCGTTCACGACGACGCTGCCCTCGGCGCCGGCGTTGGCCGCGATCTGGCGGGCCGGCTCCTCGAGCGCGCGGATGAGGATGCGCGCACCGGTGCGCTCGTCACCCTCGAGCTTCTCGGCGACGGCCTCGACGGCCGCGATGCAGTGGATGAGCGTGACGCCGCCGCCGGCGACGATGCCTTCCTCGACGGCCGAACGGGCGGTCGAGAGGGCGTCCTCGAAGCGGTGCTTCTTCTCCTTGAGCTCGGTCTCGGTCGCCGCGCCGACGCGGATGACCGCGACGCCGCCGGCGAGCTTGGCCAGACGCTCCTGGAGCTTCTCACGCGCGTAGTCGCTGTCGGTGTTCTCGATCTCGTTGCGGATCCCGCGGACGCGCGACTGGATGACGTCGGCGTCGCCCATGCCCTCGATGATCGTCGTCTCGTCCTTGCTGATCCGGATGCGCTTGGCGCGACCGAGCTGGGCGAGGCGCACGTTCTCGAGCTTGTGGCCGAGCTCCTCGGAGATGACCTCGCCGCCGGTGACGGCCGCGATGTCCTTCAGCATCTCCTTGCGACGGTCGCCGAAGCCGGGCGCCTTGACCGCGGCGATGTTCAGCGTGCCGCGCAGCTTGTTGACCACGAGGGTCGCGAGCGCTTCGCCTTCGACGTCCTCGGAGAGGATCAGGAGCGGCTTGCCCGTCTGGGCGACCTGCTCGAGCACGGGGAGGAGGTCCTTGAGCGCGGCGACCTTCTTCTCGTGGATCAGGATGTAGGCGTCCTCGAGGACCGCCTCCATCGCGTCGCTGTCGGTCACGAAGTAGGGCGAGATGTAGCCCTTGTCGAACTGCATGCCCTCGACGACGTCGAGCTCGGTGTCGAGCGACTTCGACTCCTCGACGGTGATGACGCCGTCGCGGCCGACCTTGTCCATCGCGTCGGAGATGATCCGGCCGACTTCGGGGTCGTTGGCCGAGATCGCGGCCACCTCGGCCACGGCCTTGGAGTCCTCGACGGGCTGCGCCATGGAGGCGATCTCGGCGACCGCCGCCTCGACGCTCTTCTCGATGCCGCGCTTGAGCGCCAGCGGGTTGGCGCCGGCGGCCACGTTGCGCAGGCCCTCGCGGACGATGGCCTGACCGAGCACGGTGGCGGTGGTGGTGCCGTCACCCGTGATGTCGTTCGTCTTCGAGGCGATCTCGATGAGCAGCTTGGCGCCGATGTTCTCGAGGTGATCGGCGAGCTCGATCTCCTTGGCGACGGTGACGCCGTCCTTGGTGATCGTCGGGGAGCCGAACTTCTTCTCGAGGACGACGTTACGGCCCTTCGGGCCGAGGGTGACCTTGACGGCGTTGGCGACTGCGTTGACGCCACGCTCCAAGGAGCGGCGGGCTTCTTCTTTGAAGAACAGGTCTTTTGCCATGTGGTTTCGCGTCCCTTAGCCGACGACCGCGTGAATGTCGCGTTCGCTGAGGATCATGAGTTCCTTGCCGTCCAGGGTGACTTCGGTGCCGCCGTACTTGGCGAAGACCACGGTGTCCCCGGCCTTCACCTCCAGATCGACGCGCTTCCCGCTGTCGAGCAGCTTGCCGCTACCGACCGCGAGTACGGTGCCTCGCTGGCTCTTCTCTTTCGCGCTGTCGGGCAGGACGATGCCGCTCGCAGTTGTCTGCGGCTCGTCGATGACCTCGACGACGACTTTGTCACCGAGTGGTTTGAGGTTCATCGGATCCTCCGTGTGATGTGGGGTGCCCCCTGGGGGGCCGTCATGTTTTAGCACTCGCACCGAGCGAGTGCCAACGCGCACCATCGTACGCGCCGTTCGGTGAGGTGTCAAGGAGGTTGAGCGTCCGGGACTCAGGTTGCTCCCGAGGCCCGTGGGGCGGGATCAACCGCGCCGGAAGCCGAGCACCAGACCGGGCACGAACGCGCCCGCGAAGGCGACGTTGAACGTCAGCACCTCGAGCAGCCCCTCCCATGCCGAGGTGAGCGAGTCACGCTCGAGCAGCGGATCGACGCGCGCCTGGACCTCGCCCCAGTTGACCGTCAGGAAGCCCTGGTACGCCAACGTCTGGATCAGGATGAACACCAGGCCCAAGGCCACGGCGGCGAGCTTGCCGAGCTTCTTGAGCGCGTAGCCGACCGCGAAGCCGGCGACGGCGCCGAAGCCTATCTGCTCCGCGTACGGCACCACGGTAGGCCAGTCGACATCCACGCGGCAGTCTAGCACGCAACGCGCGGGTGCTCTCATGAAAAATCCCCTCCAGGACGCTCCCCGTCGCCGGCCGACCCGGCCGGCGGCACGGCCGATGCGAGGGGCCGCTGCGGTACTATGGCGGCGATGATGCGCCTCGCTGCCCCCGTCCGAGAGGCGCTCGCCACCGGGGTCCCGGTGGTGGCGCTCGAGTCCACCGTCCTCACGCACGGCCTTCCCCGCCCCGCCAACCTCGAACTCGGCCGCCGACTCGAGCGCGTCGTTCGCGACGCAGGAGCCGTGCCCGCGACCGTCGGCGTCGTGGCCGGTGAGCTCGTGATCGGCCTCGACGACGGCGAGATGACCCGCCTCGCCGAGCGCGCAGGGGCCAAGGCCAGCCTCTGGAACCTCGCCGGGCTCGTCGCGCAGGGCGCCGACGCCGGCACGACCGTCGCGACGACGCTGCACGCCGCCGGACGCTGCGGCATCCACGTCTTCGCGACCGGCGGACTGGGCGGCGTCCACCACGAGGCGTTCGACGAGTCCGCCGACCTCGCCGCGCTCGCGCGCGAGTCCGTGATCACCGTCTGCGCCGGTCCCAAGAGCATGCTCGACGCGCGCGCGACCCTCGAGCGGCTCGAGACGGCGGGCGTCGCGGTGGTGGGCTGGCGCAGCGACCACCTCGCCGGCTTCCTCACGTCCCTCACCGACCTGCCGCTGCCGCTCCGGGCCGACGACGCGACCGACGTCGCGCGCATCGCCCTGGCGCAGCGCGCCCTCGGGCTCCCCGGGGCCGTCGTGGTGAGCCGACCCATCGAGGACGGCCTCGACGTCGACCTGCTGGCCGGTTGGCTCGAGGCCGCCGCCGCCGACGCCGAACGCGCCGGCGTCCGTGGTCGCGACGTCACGCCCTTCCTCCTCGAGCGGCTGGCCGAACGCTCGAACCACGCCACCGTCGACGTCAACCTCCGCCTGCTCGAAGCCAACGCTCGGCTGGCCGCCGAGATCGCCATCGCGATGGCCGCGACTCCACCCGCTGCGCGGCACGGCAGCGGCGAACGCGCCGTCGACGTGCCCGGGGGTGCCTCATGAGTCGAGACGAACGAGACGACGTGTTCGCGCAGGACCTAGCGGCCGACGACACGGACGAGAACACCGCCATGTTCGGCACGGTGACGCCCGCCACGCGCGCGGCGGTCGACGAGCGCCGCGATCCCGGCTCCGCGCCGCGACTCGGCCACGTCCTGCGCGACGCGCGAGAACGGGCGGGCCTCGGGCTCTCCGACGTCGCCGAGGTCACGCACGTGCGGCGCGCCTACCTCGACGCGCTCGAGGAGGGCCGCTACGCGGAGCTCCCCGAGGACGTCTACACCCGCAACTTCCTCCGGCTCTACGCCCAGGCGGTGAGCCTCGACGTCGACGCGATCCTCGAGCTCTACAACAGCGAGCGGCGGACGGCCCTCGGGTTCACCACCCTCGAACAGCGACTCGAGCGCGATCGGCGCACGGCGCGTTCGCTCCCGAGCACGCCGACGCGTTCGCTGTCGCGCCGCGCCGTCGGGCCGCCGGCGTGGCTCGTCGGCCCGCTGCTGCCGATGGTGGTCCTGGTCGGGATCGTCGTGGGGATCGGGCTCTGGGGGTTCAACCAGCTCTTCGCGGCGCCGGGCGGCCAGTCGGCGGCCCCGGCCGCGACCGCGCCGGCCGCGGTCGCGCCGGAG
>SKWV01000475.1 GCA_007128755.1 Trueperaceae bacterium | reverse complement strand
GAACGCGGTGTCCGACGTCTTCGTGCACGACCGCGAGACGGGCACCACGGAGCGCGTCTCCGTCGATCACGAGGGGAGCGAGACGGACAGGGCGAGCGGCGGGAGCGCCATCAGCGCCGACGGCATGATCGTCGTGTTCACGTGCCTCGACGGCGCACTCGATGCGGCCCACGAGGATGGCGGGTTGTTCGTGCGCGACCGTGCGGCCGGTACCACGCAGTGGATCGCCGAGGGCGCGCGGCCGTCCGTGAGCGCCGACGGCCGCTCCATCGCGTTCGTCTCCGAGGGCGGGATCTTCGTGCACGATCGTGAGTCCGGCGAGACCGAGCGGGTGTCCGTCGATCCGAACGGCGTGCCGGCGAACGCCGACAGCGACTGGCCGGTGATCGACGCCGGCGGCAACCTGGTGGCGTTCCACTCCCTCGCGACCAACCTCGCGCCGGGCAGCCACGCGGGTTGGGACGTGTACGTGCACGAACGCGCCACGCGCACGACCACGCTCGTCTCCGTCGACGACGCCGGCACGCCGGCGAACGACTTCAGCTTCTTCCCGTCGATGAGTGCCGATGGCACGATCGTGGTCTTCACCTCGATGGCCGACAACCTGGCTCCGGAGGGCGACACGGGGTCGTGGGGGCTGTTCGTCCACGACCGGGCTGCCGGCACGACGCGTCGCCTTCCCGTCGAGACGGGCATCGATGACGACACCTACGATCACGCCGTCAGCGGCGACGGCCGACTCGTGGCGTTCGCCTCGATGTCACGCGATCCGGCTGACCCGGAGGCGCTGCCGCACGACGTGTGGGGCGTCTTCGTGCACGGGCCCATCCGCTGACGCCGGCGCCGACCGCGCGGCGCGGGCACGTCGGGATCCAGCGGCTGCGCGCGTACGATGCGCAACGATGCGCATCCCCACGCTCCCCCGCTCTCGTCCCGAGCGCGTCGTTCTCGCGGGCCGCTACGCTCGCCTCGAGCCGCTCGACCCCGATCGCCACGGGGCGGCGCTGCACGCGGCGACGTTCGCGGGCGACGCCGAAGCGCGCCTGCGCTACGTCCCCGCCGTCCCGGCGGAGCCGGTCGCCTACCGTGGCTGGCTGGAGGCGCTCGCCGCGAGCGAGGACCCGCTCCACGTCGCCGTGATCGACCTGGCGAGCGGCCGCTGCGAAGGCCGGCAGGCGCTCATGCGCATCGTCCCCGAGCACGGCGTGATCGAGGTCGGCCACGTCCTGTGGGGGCCGGCGATCGCCCGGACGCGTGTGGCGACCGAGGCGCTCGCGCTCTGCGCCGGGTACGCGTTCGACGCGCTCGGCTACCGTCGCCTCGAGTGGAAGTGCGACGCCCGCAACGCCGCGAGCCGTCACGCTGCGGCCCGCTTCGGGTTCACCTACGAGGGCACGTTCCGGCAGCACATGGTGACGCAGGGCCGCAATCGCGACACGGCGTGGTTCGCGCTGCTCGACCACGAGTGGCCGTCGCGGAGAGCCGCCCTAGGGGCCTGGCTCGATCCCGAGAACTTCGACGCCGACGGCCGCCAGCGCGTGGCGCTCGCCCGCGGTGCGCCGCCCCCCACCGATGGGCCGGCGCGATAGCATGCCCGCGATGAGCTGGCGCGAGCAGGTCGGGAGCATCATCTTCGAGACCGACACGCCTGCCGGTCGCGCCTTCGACATCGTGCTGCTGGTGGCGATCGTCACCAGCGTCGTGGTGGTGCTGCTCGAGAGCGTGCCGGACATTCGGGCCGACTACGGCCGCCCGCTGCTGCTCACGGAGTGGATGTTCACCGGCCTGTTCACGGTCGAGTACGTGCTGCGCGTCCTCACGGCACGCGACCGCCGGCGCTACGTGACCAGCTTCTACGGCGTGATCGACCTCCTGGCGGTGCTGCCCGGCTACCTCCTGCTGCTCGTCGGCGCCACACCGTACCTGGTGGTGTTCCGCGCGATGCGGTTGCTGCGGATGTTCCGCGTCCTGAAGCTGACGCGTTACGTCGGCGAGGCGAGCATGCTGGGCGAGGCGCTCAGCGCCAGCCGCTACAAGATCATCGTGTTCCTCACGTTCGTCGTCACGTCGGTACTCGTGGTGGGGTCGCTGATGTACCTGATCGAGGGGCCGGCGCGGGGCTTCGACAGCATCCCCACGAGCATGTACTGGGCGGTCGTCACCCTGACCACGGTCGGCTACGGCGACATCATCCCGCACACGCCGCTCGGCCGCTTCCTCGCGTCGTGCCTGATGATCCTCGGGTACGGCGTGATCGCGGTGCCGACGGGCATCGTGACGACGGAGATGGCGCGCGTGGGCATGCGGCACGATGCCGCCGCGCGCGAGGCCGGGCAGGCGCTCGCGTGTGCCCAGTGCGGCCTCGTCGGACACGACATCGAGGCCGCCTACTGCCGCCGGTGCGGTGCGGTCCTGACGCCCGACGACGCCACCTGACCGCGCCGCCTAGATGACACGCCCGTCGCGCTTGAGCCGCAGGAACGGCACCACCAGCGCGAACGCGATCGTCGGCACGGCCGAGCCGATGAGGACGGGCGCGTACGACCCCGAGACGTCCAGCCCCAGGGAGAAGAGCAGCGGCCCGAAGGCCGAGCCGACCACCAGCATCGTGGTGGCGATGCCCTTGATCGCGCCGATGTGCGCGCGGCCGAAGTAGTAGGCCATCACGCTGCCGCCGATCGCGCTCTGCATCCCGCCACGGAGGCCGAGCAGGACACCGTAGGCGAGCAGCGTGCTGGGGCCGGTGATGAAGGGCGCCATCACCAACGACGCACCCAGGGCGAGCGTCATGATCGAGAGCAGGAAGCGCGGCTGCACGCGGTCCATGAGGTAGCCGGTGCCCAGGTTGGCGATCGCGGACACGACCCCGAACGGCACGAACGCCGCCGCGGCGGTCACGCGGTCGATGCCGCTCGCGGCCAGGATCGAGTAGTGGTGGAACACGAGGCCGGTGCCCAGACACGATCCCAAGAGGGCGCCGGTGATGAAGATCCAGAACGTCAGCGTCCGCCGCGCGGCTTCGGGCGTGTAGCTCGGCTCGTCGGGCGCGGGCGCCAGACGCGCCGCCGACGCGGTCGTGCGGTCGGGGACCTGCCCGAAGCGCTCCGGATGCCCACGGTAGAGCCACGCGCCGATCGGCAGGATCGTGAGCGCGACGGCGGCGCCCAGCAACATGTACGCCTGCCGCCAGCCCACATCGCGGATGAGCCCCTCGATCGCGATCGGGAAGACGGCGGTCGCCGCGGCCATGCCGATCCCGGCGAGCCCGATCGCCAGGCCCCGGCGGCGCACGAACCAGACGTTGATCACGTGCAGGCTGACGAGCGACAGCGACCCCTGGCCCAGGGCTCTGATGAGGGTGAAGCCGATCAGGAGCATCACCACGCCCTGCACGATGCCCATCCACACGCACGCGAGGGCGAACGCCGCCGCGACCAGGACGACGGTGAGCCGTGGGCCGCGGCGATCGATGAAGCGGCCGACGAACGGCAGCACGAACGAGCCGACCAGCGTCCCGATCAGGTAGAGCGTCGACACCAGCGACCGGGAGAGCCCGAGATCCCGGATGATCTCGTCGAGGAAGACGGAGACCCCGACCGTCTGCCCCGGTAGCGTCGCCATGATGCCGAACGTGCCCGCCGCCAGCACGATCCAGCCGTAGAAGACCGGCGACCGGTCGATCACACGGCTCGTGAGGCGCGGCCGCTCGGGTTCGTCCCTCACGATGCGCCCGCTCGCGCCGTCACGTCGACCGCCTCGTCGCGCTCAAGCGGGCGCCGGGGCGAGAAGGCCGCGGCGTGCGGGGCGGCGGCGCGGTGGCGCCGAGCGTTGCGGGCTGACGGTGGACACGGCCGCGACCATGCGACTCGAGGAGGGGCGCGGCGTTCGCATGTGACGCTCAGGGCTCGCTGGTCTCCGGGTCATCGTCGAAGGGCTCTGCATCGTCGTCGGTCTCTGCATCGTCGCCCGTCTCGAGGTAGGCGGTCTCGAGGTCCTCGTCGGCCGTCACCGGGTCGTGTTCGGCAGCCGTATCGTCGTCCAGCCTCGGTGCCTGGAGCCGTCGGTCTCCCCCGTGCCGGCGATCGGCGGGCCCGCGCTCCCCGCCCTCGGGACCGTAGAACATGACCCACACCATGAAGTCCGGCGTGAACCCCTCGAAGCGATGCTCGAGGCCCGCGGGGGCGAACAGGACGTCGTGCGGCCCGCAGGGATCACGCTGGTCGCCGTGCACGAACGTGCCCGTGCCGCGCACCACCACGTAGATCTCGTCGCGGTCGTGCGGCGACTGCGTGTCCCGGCCGCGCGGAGCGTAGAGCTCGACCTCGAGCGTGCCGTGGCGGAACACGCTGACGACGGACTCATCGTGACCGGCGAGGCGGGCGGCCGCTTCTTCGAACCGTACGCGGCGCTTGGGGGTGCCTTCGTCAGGGTTCATGCTTGAATCATAGTCGGCGCACGCCGATGCGCGTCCTCATCGACCGCACATCTCGTATCGTCGGGCATGACGAGGCACCGTTCGCCGGCTTCCGAGGCCACACCATGATCGGCGCGATCGCGGGCGACATCGCCGGGTCGGTCTACGAGTGGAACCCCACGAAACGCAAGGACGCCGCGCTGTGGGGCCCGGGCTCGACCTTCACGGACGACACCGTCCTCACGGTGGCGGTGGCCGAGCACCTGCTCCACGGCGGCGACCTCGCCGAGCGCTTCCATGCGTACGTGCGCGACTTCCCCTCCGCGGGTTATGGGGGCGCCTTCCTCCGCTGGGCGCGCGAGGGAAGGCGCGAACCGTACGGGAGCTGGGGGAACGGCTCGGCCATGCGGGTGAGCCCCGTCGGCTACGCGACCGGGACGCTCGCCGAGGCGCTGCGCCTCGCCGCCGACACGGCCGCCGTGACGCACGACCACCCGGAGGGCGTCCGCGGCGCCCAGGCGGTCGCGGGAGCGGTCTTCCTCGCGCGCAGCGGGCACGACAAGGTGACGATCCGTGCGTTCGTGGAGCACGACGTCGGCTACGCGATCGACCGGACGCTCGACGAGATCAGGCCCGACTACGCCTTCGACGTCTCGTGCCAGGGGTCGGTGCCCGAGGCGATCGTCGCGTTCCTCGAGTCGACGGGCTTCGAGGACGCGCTGCGCAACGCCATCTCGCTCGGCGGCGACGCCGACACCATGGCGTGCATCGCCGGCGCGATCGCGGAGCCGTACTACGGCGGCGTGCCGCACGACATCCGCGCCCGGGCGCTCGGCCACCTACCGCCGCGGCTGCGCGATGTCGTGGAGGCGTTCCACGAGAGGTTCGTCGCCTCGCCCAGCGGCTGAGGACTAGCGCGTGACCGCCTCGCGACGACAGGGCGCCCGCGGCCGCCGCGGATCACGCGCGTCACCACACCGCCACGGTGAGGCGATCGTCACGCCGGCTCCGCCCGGAACGTGGTCACGATGCCGACCAGCTCGCGAGCCTGGCGGCTCACGGCCGCCAGGCCGGCGGCGCTCCCCCCCGGCGAGGTCAACCCACCGCCGATGCCGAGGCCGATCGCGCCGGCCTCGAGGAACGCGCGGGCATTGGCGCTCGCCACGCCGCCCACCGCGAACACCTCGAGCCCGGGGTAGGGGCCCATGAGCGCACGCAGGTACGAGGCACCGAGCGGACCGGCGGGGAACAGCTTGACGAAGGTGCATCCCTGCTCGAGCGCCTGAGCGATCTCGCTGGGAGTGGTCGCGCCGCACAGAACGGGTAGCGCGTGATCGCGGGCGAAGGCGTTCACCTCGGCGCCCACGTGCGGGGTGACGAGGAAGCTGGCACCCGCCGCTCGGGCCTGCTCGGCACGCGCGCGCGTCGTCACGGTGCCGGCGCCGACCTGCACGCCGTCCGGCAGCTCGTCGCGGAGGAGACGGATCTTGTCACCCGCGTCGGCGTCGGTGAAGGTGACCTCCAGGCTGCGGACGCCCCCGTCGACGATCGCAAGGCCCAGCGCGGCCAGCTCGCTGGCCGGCACACCCCGCAAGATGGCGAGGACGGAGTGCTCCCGGAGGTGATCGGCGACGTCGATCATGAGGCATCCTCTCCCGCAGCGCCGCCTTCGGCGGCGAGGGCGATCTCGAGCAGCCGAACCGCTCCCACCGCGGCGGCCAGGCCGCTCGCCTTCGGGCCGACCGTGGGCGCGTCGGCGTCACGACGTCAGCGCCGGCGCGACTCGAACGGCTGCCGGTCGTAGTTCGTGAGCTCGACGAAGCCCAGACCGGGCCGCGAGCCCCGCACCTCGACTGCTCCCTCCCAGTAGACGATCCTGGTGGTGGCGCGCGTGTCCATCTCCTGCGCCGCCAGGAGCGGGACCACGAGCACGTCCACGTCGTGGACGGGGACGACGATGCGCCACTCGGCCGGGTAGACGGCCCCCGTGTCGGGACTCGTCCACGTGGCGCCAGTCGGAACGATCTCGAAGTCGTCCTCCAGGAGCGGCAGGGTGCGACCGCCCGCGGTCACGTAGGACCCGGCCGCCGAGGCGTAGCCGCCGTCGTCGCCGCGGATGAGGTAGAGCATGACCTCGGCGCCGTCGTCGAACTGCAGCGCGAACCAGTCCCAGCCGACGAACTCGTCGATGCGGAAGTCGCCCCACTGATGATCGAACCAGGCCTGGCCCTGCACCGGCGTCGCCGGGCAGGCGCGCGCCCACGCGCACGGGCCGCGGATGGCGCCCGCCGCCGCCATCCGGGTGTGGGAGACGTAGTAGCTCACGCCTCCCGGACCCATCGTCTGGATGCCGGGGGGATCACCGTGCAGCGCCGCCGGCTTCTCCGGCGTGAGGACGAGATCGAGCGCGTAGCCGCCGACCGCGAACGAGAGCGCGTGGCTGACCCCGTCGTCGTCACGCTCTGCCCGCCAGTCGCCGACGTAGACGGCGAGGTCGATCGGCGAGGCGCCCGACTGGTAGTAGCCGTCGAACCGCTGACCCATCACGTGACGCTCCTCGCCTAGGTCCGTGACGGCCGCGTGCGCTACGATCCCCTTCTCGATGAACCAACCCAGCGGCACGGCCGAGCGCATCTCGGGCGGGACGTAGGCCTCGAAGAAGGTGAGTTGGAACGCGAAGGCGCGCCCGTCGTCGGTCTCGAGATGGCCGACCCAGTACCACCACTCGATCGGCGCCGGATGGGAGGCGTCGTCGCGCGGGAGCTCGACCGCGACGACCGGGTAGGGCTGGTCGAAGACGCTCGGCGCGCAACCGACGACGACCAGCGCCAAGGCACAGGCGAACGGCAGCACGACCCGCATGGTGCGAGGGTAGCGCGTCGTGCGCTGCCGAACGCCGCCGAGCGCACGCCGGCGGCGCCCGATCGGCCGACGCGACGCTCCGCCGGGTCGTACAATCCTCGCGTGTCGGCGATGATGTGCCCGCGGTGACCACGGCTCCCGACCGCCGCTCCCTCCTCGAGGTCTCGGGTCTCGGTCGCTCGCTCGACGGGCGCTGGATCTGGCGGCGCCTCGGCTTCTCCCTCTCCCCCGGCGAGCGGCTCGCGCTCGTCGGGCCCACCGGATCGGGCAAGACACTCGTGCTGCGCGCGATCGCTGGCCTCGACCCGCTCGACGAGGGCGAGGTCACGTTCGACGGCGTCCCCATGGGCGACTGGCCGATGCCGCGCTACCGCGCCCAGGTGCGCCTCCTGGCGCAGCGACCGGCGATGGTCGAGGGCACGGTCGAAGACAACCTGCGCCTCCCGTTCCGCCTGCGCGTGCATCGCTCCCGCCCCTTCCCCCGTGACGAAGCGCTCGCGTACCTCGCGGGCCTGGAGCGTCAGCCTCCCTTCCTCGATCAGCGGGCCGAACAGCTCTCGGGCGGCGAGGCGCAGCTGGTCGCCCTGGTCCGGACGCTGCTGGCGAGCCCACGCGTCCTGCTCCTCGACGAGCCGACCGCGTCGCTCGACGTCGAGAGCACGCGGGCGCTCGAGGGGCTCGTCACCTCCTGGCTCGCCGCCGACCCCGATCGCGCCGTCGTCTGGACGAGCCACGTGGAGGCGCAGCTCGCGCGCGTCGCCGACAGGCGCGTCGCGCTGGCTGGCCAGGCATGAGCGACGCCGCCTACATCCCCATCAGCCTGTGGCAGCTGGCGCTCGCCGCCGCGCTCATCGTCGTCAACATCGCCCTGTCGGTGGCGCTCCGGTTGGGGCTGGCGCGCAGCCTGCTCGTCGCGTCGGCGCGGATGACCGTGCAGCTCCTCCTGATCGGTCTGGTCCTCGAGTGGGTCTTCGCCCTCGACCAGGCGGTGCCGATCCTCGCCATCGCCCTCGTGATGACGACACTCGCCAGCGTCGCCGCCGTGAACCGCACCAGGCGCCGCTTCGCGGGCGTGTACTGGGACAGCCTCGTCTCGATCCTCTCGGCCTCGTTCCTCGTGACCGGCTTCGCGCTCGTCGGCATCATCCGGGTCGAGCCCTGGTACGACGCCCAGTACCTGATCCCGTTGCTCGGCATGGTGCTCGGCAACGTCCTGAACGGCATCTCCCTGGCGCTCGACCGCTTCACCGAGGGGGTCGTGAACGGCCGCGACCGCATCGAACTCCTGCTGGCTCTCGGTGCCAGCCGCTGGGAGGCGGCGCACGACCTGATCGCCGACGCGCTGCGGGTCGGCATGATCCCCACCATCAACGCGATGATGGTGATGGGCATCGTGAGCTTGCCCGGCATGATGACGGGTCAGATCCTCGCCGGCGCGGCGCCGGTGGACGCCGTGCGCTACCAGATCGTGATCATGTTCATGATCGCCTCGGCCACGGCGCTCGGGGCCTTCGGCGTGGTGGCGCTCGCGTTCGGGCGGCTGTTCGACGAGCGCGGCCGGCTTCGGACCGACCGCGTGCGGAGGGTCGAGCGCTCCTAGGCTACTCGTCTCCCGACGGTGCGCCCTCGATGCGCGGCAACCGCGCCAGCACATCGGCCAGCGTCTCCTCGGCGTCGCACCGCACCACGTCGACGGCGCAGCCCGCCGAGATCAACGAGGTGATGACGGACGACGCGACCAGCGAGAAGTACCCTCGCTCCCACACCAGCATGCCCTGGCGCTTCCCCGACGGCCACACCAGCATCAGCCGGCGGTGCCGCGCCTCACGCGCCTCCAGGAGGACGTGCCCGTCGGCATCGACGCTCACGCGCACGTGCGGGTACACGCTCATCTCCTTGACGACCTGAACCGGGAACGCGGTCGTGACCGCGATGCGCCCGTGCTTGATGAAGACGCTGGCCTCGCGCTCCACGATCCCCGGCAGCAGCATCAGGTCCGCGAACGACGGGATCTCGCGCATCATGCGTCGAGTGCCTTGCCGACGAACACCGCTTCGGGCCGATCCCGGTTCGTGACCGGGACCCGCACCACGGTCTCCGGAACGAGCGGCG
>SKWV01000431.1 GCA_007128755.1 Trueperaceae bacterium | reverse complement strand
TGCACGTCGCCGCGTGGCTCGCCCTCGCCGGCGCCGGCTCCCTCGCGGGGTTCGGCCCCTTCGGGTGGCTCGGCCTCGGCGTCGTCGCGGTCGTGTTCGTGCACCAGCATCGGCTGGTGGCGCAGCGCGGCGCCGCCGAGGCGCTGCGCGCCTTCGACGCCAACCTCTGGGTCGGCTCGGTGATGCTCGCGGCCGTGGCGGCCGACCTGACGCTGCGCGCCTTCGGGTGAGCCCTCGGCGCATCGCGCCCTCCGGGCGCGCGGCGGCCATGCGCGGGGCGATCTTCGGGTCGCACGTCGCAGCGCCGGGTCCGATCACACTGGTAGCGTGACGCCATGCAGCTCCCCGTCTTCCCCCTGGACGTCGTGGCCTTCCCCGGGATGACGGTGCCGCTCTTCATCTTCGAGGCGCGCTACCGCCGGATGGTCCAGCTCCTCCTGGAGAGCGAGAGCGAGCCCAAGCGCTTCATCATGGTGCTCGCCCGTCCGCACGAGGGCGTCGCCGACGGCGCGCCGCCGATCCACCGGATCGGCACCGCCATGGACGTGCTCCAGCTGACGGAGAACCCCGACGGCACCTACGAGATGCTCGCGCACGCGCAGGAGCGGGTCGCGGTCCAAATCGCGCACCGCGAGGACGTGCCGGAACGCGACGGCTCGACCCGGCCCCTCTACTTCAGCGAGTACCGCGAGGTGCCGTTGCAGCGCGACGATCCGAACGAGGAGCTCGTGGCCGCCTGGGACGCGCTCGACTCGTTCCGGCGCTACGCCCGCGCCATCTACGCGTTCGACGCGCAGGAGCAGATCGAGTCCCACCTCCCGGAGGACCTGCTCTACCAGGCGTCCTTCGTGTGCGCCAACGTCCGCGTCCCGAGCGCGTCGCGGCAGGTCCTCCTCGAGGCACCCAGCCTGAGCGCGCGCTTCCGCCTGGCGCAGAAGCTCATGGAGGAACGCATCGCCGCGCACGGCCCGGCCATCGAGCGCGACGCGTGAGCCGCGCCCACGGGGACGCGGGCGCCGGGGAAGATCCCCTCCTGGAAGATGGAGCGACGGACGGTGACGAGACCCTCCTCGACGCGAGCGCCGCGCCCGCGACGCTCGACGACGACCTGACACGACGCCTGACGTTCCGCTGGTCCGACCTCCCGCCCCTCACCGCCGACCTGCCGGGTACCGGTGGCGTCCTGCGGCGCGAGCATGACGACTTCGTGGTGCGCGAGCTACCGCTCTACCTGCCCGAAGGGAGCGGCAGCCACACCTACGTCCGCGTCGAGAAGGTCGGCCTCACCACCCGGGACCTCGTGACGGCGCTCGTGCAGGACGGCATCCCCGAGCGCAGCATCGGCGTCGCCGGGCTCAAGGACAAGCATGCCCGCACGGAGCAGTGGCTGAGCGTCCCGCGCCGCTTCGAGGGGGCGGTCGACGTGCTGGAGCGCTTGGTGGGCGTCTCCGTGCTGGAGGTGAGCCGGCACCGCAACAAGCTCGGGATCGGGCACCTGCGGGGCAACCGCTTCATCGTCGTCGTCCGCGGCGTCACGCCGGACGCGCTGGAGCGAGCGCGAGCGGTGCTCGCCGTCCTGGCCGCGCAGGGGACGCCGAACTACTTCGGTCCGCAGCGCTTCGGGCGCTTCGGCCGCAACGCCATCGACGGCGCGCTGGCGGTCCGCGGCACGCGGGTGCCGGGCGGGAGGGTGCTGACGCGGTTCTTCGTCGGGGCGCTGCAGTCCCAGCTCTTCAACGCGCTGCTCGCCGAGCGCGTCCGCGACGGCACCTTCGGTACGGTGCTGCGCGGCGACTGGGCGCGCAAGCACGATACCGGCGGGACCTTCGAGGTCGACGACGTGGCGCTCGAGGCGCCGCGCGCGGCCGCCCTGGCGATCTCCGCCACGCTGCCGCTCCACGGCACGCGCGTGCGCATCTCGGCGCACGAGGCGGGGGAGCGCGAGCGAGCGGCGCTGGCCGACCTGGGGCTCACCTGGGAGGATCTCGCGGGACGCCGGCACGACGGCCGGCGGACGCCCCACGCCGGACGGCGCGGTGATCGGCGCATCAGTCGCCTCGTCGGGCTCGAGGTCGAGGTCGACCAGGACGGCGACGCGTTGCGGCTCGCCTTCGACCTGCCGAAGGGGAGTTACGCCACCACGGTGGTGCGCGAGATCACGAAGGTGGAGGTCGACGCGCCGGAGGAGACGAGCGCAGACGAGCCCGACGCGCGATGAGCGTCGGCGCCGGCCGCGAACCGGCTTCGACGAGGCCGTCGCGGCCGAGGCGGCGCCACACCAGTTCGGCGAGGAAGACGAGCATCGCCAGGCCCGCCGGCCACGCCCAGATGGGCGTGGCCCGCGCGGCCGACGGAGGCCGGTAGGTCGCGAGGTCGGCGACGACGCTCCCGCCCGTGCGCTCGGCGAGCGCCGCGAGCGCCGCCGCGCCGTCGACCGGGGCGTACTCGGGGTCCGGCGTCGCGACCGTGCGGCGGGCGACGACCTCCTGGCCGTCGGCGACGATGAGCGTCCCTCCCGAACCCTCGACCTCGAGCGTGGCGGCGTAGCGCCCCGGGGCCACCTGCCGCATCGCCACGTTCCTCCCCTGGAAGCGCGTCGACAGGGCGAGGTTGTTCACGTAGGCGCCGTCCTGCACGGCGTCGACGACGACCTCGAGGGCGCTGCCGTCGCGCTGCGTCGTCACCGAGTAGCGCGCCGGCCGCGCCTGCAGCCAGCGCACGACCGTCCCGACGAGGCCGGGGAACTGGTTCCAGGTCGTGAAGGCGCCGCCCCACGCGTTGACGTCGGTGGTGAGCGCCGCCGTGCGCCCCAGCCCCTGACGGCCCACCGCGAGGATCGGCTCGTCGTCGCGGCCCACGAGGATGGCCTCCGCCTCGCGCTTGAGGGTCGTGGCGATGTAGGCGTCGACCGGTGGGGCGCTGCCGGTCAGGCTGGAGAGCGGATGCCGCCGCGCCTCCGGGTAGGTGACCTCGTCGCGGAGCAGGTCGCGCGACGCCGCGAGCGCCTCGGTGGTGAAGATGCGCGGCAGCGTCGTGACGTCGTAGGCCTCGTAGAAGCGCCCGCCGCCGCCGCGCGCGATGGCGCCCAACTGGCTCGGGTCGGCTCCGTCGCCGATGGCGATCGCGGACGTGGTGATGCCCGCCGCCCGGGCGTCGGCCGCCACGCGGTACCAGTCCGGGGTCGGGCCGCTGGAGAACGGGCCGGCCCCGTCGTAAAGGATGCCGTCGCTCAGCACGACGATGTGCTTGATCGAGGCGTCGACGGCCTCGAGCGCCTCGACCGCCATGCCGTAGCCGGGGAGCAAGATGGTGCCACCTTGTGGCTGGATGGAGAGCGTCGCTTCGTACATCTCACGCTTGCCGCGCTCCGTCGCCTGCCGGAGCGGGAAGACCCACTCCGTGAGCGAGGGGTCGCTGAACACGATGAGGCCGAGCAGGTCGTCTTCGTACGCCAGGTCGATGACGTCGATGGTGCCCTGCTTGGCGAGGTCGATGCGCGAGGGGTTGCCGGCGACCATCGACATCGACTTGTCGAGCACGATCACCATCGCCACCTGGGGGATCGTGACCTCGGTCCGGACGTCGGACGACACGGGCAGCACCGCCTCGACCGGCGTGCGGTACCAGCCGCCGAGCCCGAAGGAGTCCGGGCCGCCCGTCATCATGAGGCCGCCGCCGCCCTCGACGTAGCGCGTGAGCAGCTCGAGCTGCCCGGACGAGAAGTCGCCGACGCCCGCGCGGATGACGATCGCGCTCGCCTCGAGCGGGCTGGAGATGGCCTCCGGGCCGGCCTCGACCACGTCGAAGCCCTGCACCCGCAGCGCGGCCGCCATCCCGGGGTCGCCGATGACGAGCACGGGGACGTCCTCGGTCACGGCCACCTCGGACGTCTGGCGATCGTCCGACGTCGGCTGCTCGAAGTCGACCTCCATCGTCGCCTCGACGCGCAGCGTGCCGACGTCGCCGGAGACGACGTCGAACGGGATCGCGTGCCGTCCCGCCGCCAGCGAGCGCCGCAGGGTGGCCGTCGCGACGCCGTCGACCGACGGCCGCAGCACGACCTCGGCGGCGCGGTCGAGCTCGACCACCGCGACCGCCTCGAGCGTCTCGCCGGGCGTCGCCTGGTCGGGGGTGAGCAACGCCGCGAGCCGGGCGTTCGGACGCGGCGGCACGTGGTGCACGTCGACGGGTACGTCCGGGGCGGCCGCGAGGACGTCGCCGCGCGAGGCGACGCCGTCGCTCACGAGGAGCACCCGGTTCGGCGACTGCGCCGCCGCGACCTGCAGGGCCCGGGCGATGTCGGTCTGGCCGACGTCCAGGAAGGGCGGCGGGGGGCTGCTCAGGTCGTCGGCGAAGACGGCGTCCCCGCCGAAGAACACGAGGCGCGGCACCGTTCCCCACGAACCCGGCGGCAGGTCGGCCGTCGCCGCGCGCGCGGCGTCACCGACGCTATCGGAGACGTCGACCACGACCACCAGGTCTTCGCTCGGTCGTGGGATCTGCGGTTGCGCGAGCGCGAGCACCAGGAGCGCCAGCGCGGCGATCCGCCACACCCGCGCGCGGCCCCGCGGCAGCAGCGGCAGGAGCACGAGCAGCGCGAGCGCCCACGGGAAGGCGAAGGCGGAGGCGACCTGGTCCATGTCTCAGGCTACCGCGAGCCGGTCGCGGCGCCATGTGGCGGGACGACGACGCCCGCAGCGCGGGGGGAGCCCCCACCCCGACGAGCGTGAGGGGCGCGGCTGCTATGATGCGCGCAATGGCCGAGGCTCGCCCGCCGTACGTCTTGATCGCGATGGCCACCGAGGAGCGGGGCAAGGGCCTCTCCAGCGTGGTCGAGGGTCTGCGTCTCGGCGTCGAGACGTTCTCCGACGTCGAGGCCCTGCTCTACCACACCAGGGGGTCGGTGCCCGAAGCCCTCGTGCTCGAGCACGGTCTCGTGGCCAAGGTCCCGCAGCTCGATCTCGTGCCGCTCCTGCGGCGCCGGGCATCGCTCGCCGACGTGCCGTTCCTCTACCTCGGACCCGATCAGCCCGACGTCGCCGCGCAGGTCGTCGAGCAAGGCGTCGACGCCTACCTCACGCTGCCGACGAAGCCCACGGTCGTGCAGGCCTACCTCCGCAGGCTCCTCGAGCGCCGGCAGGTGGAACGCGGCCTCCGCAGTGCGCTCGAGGGCTCGCGCCGCTTCGAGCAGGCGTACAAGGAGTCGGAGCGCGTCAAGGACGACCTGATCCACATGCTGGTCCATGACCTCAAGAGCCCGATCTCGAGCGTGATGGGGCTGCTCGACCACAGCCTCGAGATGCTCAAGGCGAGCGGCTCGGACGACGCGGGTCTCGACGAGCTGTTGAGCCTGGCGCGGAGCGAGTCGCAGCACCTGCTCAACCTCGCCGCCAACATCCTCGACGTCAGGCGCATGAAGGAAGGGCACATGCCGTACGTGCCCCAGGCGATCACGAACCTGAGCGAGCTGGCCAAGGAGTCGCTCGGCGACGTCTCGGGCGGCCCGCGTGATCGGCACTTCGGCTTCCTCGTCCGGCCCGAGGCCGAGTCGATCCTCGCCGACCCCGGGCTCTTGCGGCGGATCCTGGCGAACCTCATGTCCAACGCCATCAAGCACACGCGGCGGGGCGGCTACATCGACTTCCGTGCCTGGAAGCAAGACGACGCGTTCGTCCTCTCGGTGCGCGACGACGGCGAGGGCATACCGGAGGCCGACCAGAAGCGCATCTTCAACGCGTTCGAGCAGTCGCGGCACACCGTGCACGACCGCTACGACACCGGCATGGGGCTCACCTTCTGCAAGCTCGCGGTCGAGAAGCACGGCGGCAGGATCTGGGTCGAGTCGAAGGTCGGCCGCGGCAGCACGTTCTACTTCACCATCCCCGTCGACGTCGACGCGAGCGCCGGCCTGAGCGTGACCCACACCGACGCCGTGGCGGCGAGTGCCTGACGCGCGCAGGCCGAGCGGCGCCGACGCGTCGCCGGCCACCGGCCGTGGCCGGCCGTGCGTCGCCCGAGAGACCCCCGATTGGAGCCTCGAGAGCGAGCTCTGGCTCGAGGGCTTCCGGCGCGTCGCGGGGGTCGACGAGGCGGGCCGCGGTGCGCTCGCGGGCCCGGTGGTCGCGGCCGCGGTGCTGTTGCCGGTGACCACGCATCCGTTCGTGGACTCCAAGACGGTGGACGCGCCCACGCGCGAGCGGCTCGCGGCGCTCGTGCGCGAACGGGCGATCGTCTGGGCGGTCGGCGAGGCGAGTTCGGCCGAGGTCGACGCGATCAACGTGCTCGCCGCCACCAAGCTCGCCGCCGAACGGGCGCTGCGCGCGCTCGCCCTGCGGCCCGACGCCATCGTGACCGACTACCTGCCGCTCGATCCGGAGCGGCTCGCGTCGTGGGGCGGGCCTCGCGGCCAACGGACGCCGGCGCGCGCCGATGCCCGCTCGTTCCAGGTCGCTGCCGCGAGCCTGATCGCCAAGACCCACCGCGACGCGCTCATGCGGGGCGCAGCGGTACGCTGGCCCTGGTACGCCTTCGACCGGAACAAGGGGTACGGTGCTCCCGTGCACCTGCACGCACTCGCCCTCCATGGTCCGTGTCCGTGGCATCGCACGACATTCCGGCCCGTCGGCCGCCCCGCGCCCAGCGGGGTCGCCACGGACGCCTGAGCGAGGAGATCTCCATGCCCGACTGCATCGGCGTGAGGTTCGACAACGGTCCGAAGCTCCACTACGTGGAGGCGCCGCCCCACCCGCCCGCCGTGGGCACCCGCTGCGTCGTCTCGACCCGGCGCGGGCTCGAGCTGGCGCTGGTGCGCACCGACGTCCGCGCCGAGGCGCATCCGTCCGGGCACTACGTGCGCGACGCCGAGAGCGACGACGTCGGCACCCACGAACGGCTGCGAGCACGGGCCGAGGACCTCACCTGGCTGCTCCGAGCCCGCTCCCGCCAGGCAGGCGCCGACATCAAGGTCGTCGCATCGGAGTTCACCCTCGACGAGAGCGTCCTGGTCGTCTCCTACACGGCCGAGGGGCAGGCGCCGTTGCGCGTCATGGCCCAGGAGATCATGCGCCACACCTCGGCACGGCTCGAGTTCGTCAACGTCGGACCGCGCGACCAGGCCCGCATGCTCGGCACCCTCGGCGCGTGCGGCACCGGATCGTGCTCCTCGACCTGGTTGCAGTCGTTCAGCGCCGTGTCGATCCGGATGGCGCGCGACCAACAGCTCCCGCTCAACCCCGAGAAGATCACCGGACCCTGCGGTCGCCTCATGTGCTGCTTGCAGTACGAGCACGACATGTACCGCGAGCTGCTCAAGGGCATGCCCAAGAAGGGCGTCAAGGCCTGCCACGAAGAGTCGGGCGTCTGCGGACGGGTGGTCAAGCTCAACGCGCTCGCCCAGACCGTCGACCTCCGGACGGAGGAGGGCTCACACCACGAGTTCCCAGCCTCCGAGGTCCGCCGCATGCACGGCGGCAGCTGAGCGGCGCGCCGGCGCGCGTTCGGCGGTCCGTGGGCGTCGACGCGGTGCTCAGCCGGCGCGCCAGAGGGCGCGCAACGCCAGCGTCAACCGCTTGAGCGTGAGGTCCCGATGCGCGTACCCCGCCAACGCCGTCTCGGCCGCCTCGATGGCAGCGTCGGCGCCCACGTAGGCGTCGTTCCCGCGGGCGCGGGCGTGCTCGCGCAGCAGCCCCGGCACGAGGTCGTCGCCGGCGAGCCAGGCGGCGCCGACGGCCGCCGTCGCCTCGAACGACTCCGCCAAGGTCCTCTCGAGCGACCCGACGTAGGTGTCCACGGCGTCGCGCGCGAGCGCGAAGGCGGGATCGCGCGCGAGCTCGCGGAGCGGTCCCGGGCGACCGAGGCGCAGGGCCGGGTGGGGGTGGAACGCCTCCCACGCCTGGGCCGACGGCGTCACGGGTCGGAAGCGCACCGGCACGCAGCGCGAGGCGACGGTCGGCAGGACCGCGTCGGGCCCCGGTGCGACGAGCACGATCAGCGCGTGGCGCGGTGGCTCCTCGAGCGTCTTGAGGAAGGCGTTGGCGGCGCTCTCGGTGAGCGTGTGGGCGCCGTCGATCACCCCGACGCGCCGTCGATGACGGGGCGGCGAGGCGAGCCACGTCGCGAGCGGCTCCGGGTGTCCCCGCTCGCGGGGCACGAGCTGGTCGATGGCGATCTGTCGCCGCTTGGCCGGCTTGCCGTCGCGCGTGGTGGTCGCGGGCGCGATCTCGCGGTAGTCGGTCGACGCCACCACGCCGTCGACGTCGTGGTAGCCGAGGCACGAGGCGCAGCGCCCGCACGGGTCGTCGGTGCCGGCCGCGCAGTTGAGCAGCGCGGCGTACCAGCGCGCCGCCAGGCGGCGCCCCACACCGTCCGGGCCGGCGAAGAGCAACGCATGCGCCGTCGACGCCTCCAGATCGCGCAGGGTCTGGAGGGCCGCGTCCTGACCGGTCGGCGCGAGGACGCCTCCCGCGCGCGACGGGCCGTCGGCCGGGGTGCGGTCGGCGTCGCTCACGCTCAGCGACCGCTGGCGAGCCGGACGCCGACGGCGGCGGGGTAGCCCGCCTCGGCGACACGCTGCTGGACGAGACCGATGTCGTACTCGACGCGGTGGACGTCGAACACCTGCCGGTCGTCGTCGAACACGGCGTAGGCGGCCAGCGGCGAGCCGTCGCGCGGCTGCCCCACGGCGCCGGGGTTCAGGAACGCCCGTGCGGCCGGGGGGACGCGGTACTGGTCGTTGACGCCTCGGAAGGTCACGGTGCGCCAGATGTCGCCGTCGGCGGTCGCGACCGACGCGAACGCCTTCGGGATGTGCGTGTGCCCGACGATCCCGACGGGCTTCTCCAGGTAGGGGAGGTTGGCCTGGGCGTTCTGGAGCGTCGAGAGGTACTCGAACTGGGAGCGGAAGGCGCCGTGGGCGGCCTGCCAGCGCTCGAAGGTGGCGTCGGCCGCGAACGTGCGGAGGTAGGCGAGGTCGTCGCTCGACAGGAGCTCGAGCTGCCGGGAGATGATCTCGGTGACGTGCGACTCCTCGCGGTAGGCGCTGGCGTGCGCTCCGTCGGCGAGGGTGAGCATGAGCGCGTCGTGGTTCCCGAGCAGGCTGACGTGGGGCTCGAGCTCCCGCATGATGGCGATCGCCTCGTGCGGGAACGGGTAGTACCCGACCAGATCGCCGAGGAACACGATCTCGTCGAAGGACCGTCGCTTGAGGTCCTTCACGACGGCCGCGAGCGCCGGTGCGTTGGCGTGCACGTCGCTGAGTACCAGGTAGCGCATCCGGCTCAGCCTACCACCGGGTTCCCGCGCTCCAGAGAACCCGGGTGCCGCGCGGGGCCGCGGCTATACTGTGACGGATGCGAACGCCCGGAACGTCGGTGCCTCGAACGGCTGCGCTGCGCCCCATGGTGCCCAGGTGGCTCGTCGCCCTCGTGACCGTGGCGGCGCTGCTCGCGCTCGCGCCGTTCGCGCACGCGGCCGATCAGGTCGCCGTGCCCGATCTCCCCGC
>SKWV01000417.1 GCA_007128755.1 Trueperaceae bacterium | reverse complement strand
TGAAGCGGGCGAACGCCACGGTGCCCAGGAAGCTGATGAGCGCGAGGGCGATGGCGGCGTCGAGGTAGAGCGACTGGAACGACGCGATCGCGTAGAGCGCGATCAACGAGACCGACAGCAGGCCCGTCAGGTCGAGGGCCAGCACCCGATCGGCCAGTGTCGGGCCGATCACCACACGCACCAGCGCCGCGCACATCGCGAGCGTCACCGTGCCGAAGCCGATGTACCCGGCGACCTGCAGGAAGGTCGTCGGCCCCTCGAAGAGCGTCATCGGAAGACCTCCCGGATACGGTGCTCGAAGTCGGCCTTGATGCCGGTCCGGAGCGCTTCGGCGTCCTCGCCGTACATGGCGTGCACGAAGAGAGTCGATCCGTCGTCCGAGACGTCGACCGACAGCGTCCCCGGCGTGAGCGAGATGAGGTTCGCGAGCAGCGTGATCTGCGCGTGGCTCTCGAGCTCCAGCGGCACCGAGATCACGGCGGGCCGCATCGTGAGGCGCGGCTTGATCACGTCGATCGCCACGCGCACGCTGGAGAGCACCAGCTCCTTGAGGAAGAAGAAGAGCAGGCCGATCGCCAGGAAGAACCGCAGCGCGTACCGGTCGTCGCCGAGGACGGGACCCGCCAGGTGCAGCACGAGCATCCCGATCGCGAACCCGAACGTCAGGGTCCCCATCGTGATGACCCCGGTGGCCATCGCCCAGACGAGCGCCAGCACCATGTTGAGCGCGAACAGCCTCATGGGGTATCACCTCGCATGGCGGCGGCTGCCGCCTCGCCCAGCACCGCACGCACGTAGATGCTCGGGTCCATGAGCTCGTTCGCGGCCGCCTCGGTCAGGGCGAGGAAGGGGCCGCTCCACAAGCCCATCGCGAGCGTCAGCAGCGCCAGACCGACGGCCGGGGCGTAGAGCAGCGCGGAGGGGCGCTCCTGCATACGCTCGCCCGCCGGCAGCGGCGTCCAGAACGCCGCCTGCCAGACCTTCGTCATCGAGTAGAGGGTCAGCAGGCCCACCAGGAGCGCGACGGCCACGATGGGCCAGGCTTCGACCCGTGCGCCCGCGAGCACGACGACGAGCTTCGCCCAGAAGCCCGACAGCGGCGGGAAGCCGGCGAGCGAGAACGCCGAGATCAAGAAGAGGACCGAGAGGAACGGCGCGCCGCGATAGAGGCCGCCCATCCGGGCGAGATCGAACGACCCGGTGAGGCGCCGGCCGATGCCCGCGATCAGGAACAGGTTCGCCTTCGCGACGATGTTGTGCACGATGTAGAAGATGGAGCCGAGCAGCGCGAGCGGCGTGTAGAGGGCCAAACCCATGATCATGTAGCCGATCTGGCTGATGATGTGGAACGAGAGCAACTTGCGGACGTCGCTCTGCGCTGCCGCACCGAGCACGCCGATGAGCATCGTGAAGCCGGAGATCCACAACAAGATGGTGTGCGTATAGGCCACGTCGTGGACGAAGAGCAGCGTGAAGACGCGGATGAGGGCGTAGACGCCGACCTTCGTCAGCATCCCGGCGAAGAGCGCGGCGATCGCCAGCGGCGGGGTGTGGTACGACGCCGGCAGCCAGAAGAAGAGCGGGAAGAGCGCCGCCTTGACGCCGAAGGCGACCAAGAAGAGCATGGCGATCACGGTCACCAGCCCGCCGGGCGCCTCCGGGAGCCGCACGGCGAGATCCGCGAAGTTCAGCGTCCCCGTCAGCCCGTAGACGAGTCCGATCGCGCCGAGGAAGATCATCGACGACACCAGGTTCACGGCCACGTACTTGATGCCGCCCTCGAGCTGCTCGCGCCGGTTGCCGAGCGTGAGCAGCACGAAGCTCGAGATCAGGAGCACCTCGAACCAGACGTACAGGTTGAACAGGTCGCCGGTGAGGAAGGCGCCGTTGATGCCGGCGAGCAGCACGTGGAAGAGCGGATGGTAGCCGAGCTCCTCGCGCGTGCCATCGATGTCGCGCAAGGCGTAGACGGCCGTCGCCACGGCCATCACGCCGGTGACGACCACCATGATCGCGCTCAGGTGATCCGCCACGAACGAGATGCCGAACGGCGCCCGCCACTCGCCGAACTGCGCGACGAGGATCCCACCCTCGCTGACCCGGTAGAGCAGGATGACCGAGAGTGTGACCAGGACGGCCGTCGACGTCGTGGAGAGCACGCGCTGCACCTCGCTGCGCGACTGGAGCACGAACAGGAGCGCCGCGGTGAGCAGCGGTAGGACGACGGGTGCGGCCACGAGCCAACTCATGCCGGCACCTCGTCCTCGAGATCGGTGGCGACGGGCCGTGGCGCCTCGAGGCGCTCGGCCATCTCGGCCGTGTCGATCGTGCCGAGGCGCTCGTGGGTGCGGAGCACGAGCACGATCGCGAACACGATCAGCCCGAACCCGATGACGATGGCGGTCAGCACGAGCGCCTGCGGCAGCGCGTTCGCGACGTCACCGGGGGGCGTCGGAAGCCCCTCGGGGATGATGGGAGCCGTTCCGCGCGTGACGCGGCCGGCCGTGAAGATGAGCAGGTTGACCGATGCGGACAGGAGCAGCAGACCGAACACGAAGCGCAGCAGGTTGCGCTGCATGACGAGGTAGAGGCCCGAGGCGAAGAGGACGCCGACGAGGACCGCGAGGGGCGTCTCCATGTCAGCGCTCCTCCAGAGCGAACACCATCGTCAGCACGGTACCCACCACCACGAGGTAGACGCCGATGTCGAACAGCAACGGCGAGCTCAGCTTGAGCTCGGCTCCCTCGCCGAGCCCGATGATCCACCACTGGCCGGTCAGGAACGCCTGCCCCTGGAGCAGGGCGAGGAAGCCCGCCGCGACGGCGGCGAGCAGGCCGACCCCGACCAACATGCGCGGCGAGATCCGGAGCATCGCCTGGGCGGCGCGATAGCCGAACGCGATGGCGTAGAGCGCGACGGCGGCGGCGCCGACCAGCCCGCCGATGAAGCCGCCTCCGGGGAGGTCGTGCCCGCGCAGCATCAGGAAGAGCGAGAACAGCAACAAGATGGTCAGGAGCAGCTGCGAGGCGGTGCGGAGGATGATGCTGTTCATGCGCCCTCCCCCCGCCCGGGGGCCGCGCGTTCGTCGCGCTTCGGCGACTCGCCGCCCGTGCCCACCACGCGCCGCAGCAGCGCGTAGCAACCCGCCGCGGCCACCGCCAGCACGACGATCTCACCGAGGGTGTCCATCGCCCGGAAGTCGACCAGGATCACGTTCACGATGTTGCGCCCTTGGGCGGCCGGATAGCTCTGCGCCTCGAAGAAGGCGCTGAGCGTCGCGTCGAAGGGGACGCCGGTCACCGCCAGCGTCAGGAGCGTCATCAGCACGCCGCCCACGATCGCGATCGCGCCGGACAGGAGGCGCACGCCTACGGCTGCCTCGCCGCGGAGCGCGCCGAGCGGCAGGCGGATGAGCGCGAGCGCCACGATGATGACGATCAGCGTCTCCACCAGGAACTGCGTGATGGCGAGGTCGGGCGCCGCGAAGAAGACGAACACGACGGCGATGCCGAAGCCGGCGACGCCCAGGGCCGTGATCGCCACGAGCGGAGTGCGCGCGCGGATGATGGAGAGCGCCGCGGCGGCCACGAGCACGAGCACGATGTACTCGTAGAAGAAGCCGGTCTCGTGCCGCAACGAGACGCTCAGGTCGCCGCGCAGCAGGGCGGTCGCGCCGGTGAGCACCACCGCGAAGCCGAGGATGATGGTCATGTGGTGCCGCAGGTCGTCCGACTGCAGCACCCGAGTCTGCCAGGCGGCGAACCGCACCAGGCCCGCCATGGTGGCGTCGTAGGCGGCCACCGGGCCGAAGCGGACGTGCGTCGTGCGCGCCCGGAGCCCATCGTGCAGGCCGCGCCAGCGCCAGATCAGGATCCCGCCGAGGAGGACCGCCAGGACCGACAGCATGAGCGCGAGGTTGACGCCGTGCCAGAGGTAGAGCTGGAACGGGTGCAACTCGGCCAGGACGGCCGCGGCCGCCGGCACCATGAGGCCGTCGCCGATCAGCCAGGGAGCGATCCCGAGCAGCGCCCCGATCAGAGCGAGCACGGCGGGACCGATCCACATCGACAGCGGGGCCTCGTGCGGCGGCGTCGGCGCCGTCACCTCACGTCCGACGAACGGCTTCCAGACCACGAGGTAGACGACCAGCACCATCACGGCGCTCGAGGCGATCAGCCCCGCCAGCAGCCAGGGGGCCGTCACCAGGCCCTCGATGGCGAGCTCCTTGGCGACGAAGCCGAAGAGCGGCGGCAGGCCGCCGGCGCTGAGGCCCGCCACGAGGGCGGTGGCCCAGGTGATCGGCATCGCCCGCCCCAGGCCCCGCAGCGCGGTGACGTCGCGCGATCCGGCCTCGTGATCGACCGACCCGGCCACCATGAAGAGCGGCGCCTTGTACAGCGCGTGCCCGACCAGGAACACCACCATCGCTGCGATCGCCCCCGGCGTGCCGACGCCTATGAGCGTCACCAGCGTGCCGAGCGCGATGAGCGTCGAGTAGGCGAGCAGCCGCTTGCTGTCGCGCTGCAGGAGCGCCAGCGAGGCGGCGGCGATCATCGTGAGGACGCCCGCGGTCGTGAGCAGCCAGAACCACGCGGGCGTGCCGCCCAAGCCGGGCGACATGCGCGCGAGCAGGTAGACGCCCGCCTTGACCATCGTGGCGCTGTGCAGGTAGGCCGAGACCGGCGTGGGCGCCGCCATCGCGTTCGGGAGCCAGAAGTGGAACGGCCACTGGGCGGACTTGGTGAGCGCGCCCAAGCCGACGAGCACCAGGATGGCGAGGTAGGCGTCGTGCTGTCGGATCGCGTCGGGATCCGACAGCAGCGCGCTGATCTCGAACGTGCCGCCGACGATCCCGAGCAGCAGGAAGCCCGCCAGCATGGCGAGGCCGCCGCCGGCCGTCACCAGCAGTGCTTGCAGCGCGCTCTTGCGGCTCGTCTCGTCCTCGTGCTTGTAGCCGACGAGGAAGTACGACGTGACGCTGGTGAGCTCCCAGAACACGAACAGGCTGATGAGGTTGTCCGACAGGACGACGCCGAGCATCGCCGCCATGAACGCCAGCAGGAGCAGGTAGAAGCGAGGGAGCTGCCGGTCCCCCCGCAGGTACCCGCCCGCGTAGATGACGATGGCCGTGCCGATGCCGGCGATCATGAGGGCGAACACGAGCGAGAGCCCGTCCATCCGCATGGCGAGGCTCACGCCGAGGGAGGGCACCCAGGCGGTGCGCTCCAGCACGCTCTCCCCCGCCGCGACCTGGGGCAGGTAGGTCAGGAAGTAGGCGGTCACGCCCGCCGGCAGCAACGCCAGCAGCCAACCCGAGCGGTCGCCGACGACGCGCACGATCCACGGGGCGACCGCGGCCACGCCGAAACTCACCAGCACGGCGATCAGCACGGTGCTGCCTCCGCGCGCCGGGGCACCTTCGCGCCGGCCGCCATCGCGCTCGACGACGTCATCGCTCCTCCTCGTGCCGCGCTCGTGCGGAACCTCGCGGCATCTTCGACGTGCTCACGTCGGGCCGACGTCGGGCCGAGCGTGGCGGTACCTGCTCATCGGGGGGTCGCGCAGCGGACCGACCGTGCGAACGCCGTCCCCAGCGTCCCCTGTATACCCGATGGACGCGATGGTCGCGCGTCGCGCATCAGTGCCCCGACCCGAACACGGTGTCGTAGTCCGTCGCGAGCCCGAGCTGCTCGAAGCGCACGACGCGGCCGACCTCGCCCGGCACACGCTTGAAGCTCGCGGCGCCCGGCGCCCGGCGTTCGGCCTCGAGCACGCGCACGCGGCCGGCCCCCAGCGGCTCGAGCCGGAGCCGGAAGGTCGCCCCCGACGCCGCGACGTGACGGAGCACCACCGGCGCGTCCACGAAGAGCTCTCCCTGGACGGTGTCCCACGTCTTCGGCTCAGCCATCGTCGTCCCGGCCTCCTCCAGCGCCTGCGTGGTCGTCGCCTCAGTGCTCGTGACCGCGCCGCCGCGTGACGTACTTGAGCATGCCCGAGACCGAGCGGTCGCCGGGCTCGCTCAGCCAGACCTCGAGGACGCCCCAGAGGTCGTCGTCGAGCAGGAGCTCGACATGATGGACGCCGTTCCCGGACCGCCAGGCGGAGCGCACCAGGGCGCCGGCGTACTCGCTGAGCATCGCCTCGAGGCTCTCGGCGACGAGCGCGACGCTCCCGGGGGTGAGCGTGAAGCAGACGGTCGCCCGGTCCACCACGACGTCGCAGGCGACGACCTGGGCGTGCACGGTGCTCAGGAGGTGCTCGACGACGGGAGCGAAGGCCGAGCGTTCGACGTCGCCCTGCGCGCTCGCGAACGGAGCGAACAGCGCGAGCGACGAGGCGAGAACGAGCAGGGAGCGAGCACGACGCACGAGAGGGGCTCCAGCGCGCCCGGACCGGCGGCGCGCGAGTGGGATCCGCTCCAGTCTGACACGGGCGCGCGAACGGAGGCGCACCGCCGAACGCCGACCCCGGGCTCAGGCCTTGGCGAGGAACGCCTTCAGGCGGTCGAGCGGCCAGGTGTTGATCACGTGCTCCGGCGTCGCCCAGGCGCGACGGGCGGTGAGCACGCCGAAGCGCATGTCGTCCAGGCCGGCGACCGCGTGCGCGTCCGTGTTCACGGCCACCTGGCAGCCCGCCGCCAGCGCCCGCATCAGGGGCACGTCGCCGAGGTCGAGCCGGCTCGGCGCCGCGTTGAGCTCGACCGCCACGCGGTGCGCGGCCGCGGCGGCGAAGACCTCGTCGAGATCGAGCTCGTACCCGTCGCGCCGCGCCAGCACCCGCCCGGTGGGATGCGCCAGGACGTTCACCTCGGGGTGCCCCAACGCGGCGACGATCCGTGCCGTCTGCGCGACGGGACTCAGGTCGAAGAAGGAGTGGACCGAGACGATCACGACGTCGAGCCGCGCCAGCCACTCGTCGTCCAAGTCGAGCGTGCCGTCCTTGCGGATGTCGACCTCGAGGCCGCGCAGGACCGTGATCCCGTCGTGCTCCGCCGCGAACGCGTCGAGCGCCTCCCACTGCCGAGCGAGCTTCTCGGCGTCTAGGCCACCCGTCATCCGCAGCGCCTGGCTGTGGTCGGTGATCGCCATGTAGGCGTACCCACGCGCCTCGCACGCCGCGACCATCTCGGCGACGCTGCCGAGCCCGTCCGACCAGGTGGTGTGGAGGTGGAGGTCGCCGCGCAGGTCCTCGTGCGTCAGCAGGCGCGGCAGCGTACCGGCTGCGGCCGCCTCGATCTCGCCGCGCGCCTCGCGCAGCTCGACGGGGATGGGCTCGAGGTCGAGGGCGCGGTAGACCTCGCCCTCCGTGGCGCCGGCGACGCGCCGCCCGGGCTCGCCGTCGTCGCCCAGCTCGAACAGGCCGTACTCGGAGAGGCGCAGGCCGCGCTCGGCGGCGCGGCTGCGCAGCTCCACGTTGTGCGCCTTGGAGCCGGTGAAGTAGAGCAGGGCGGCGCCGTACGCCTCGCGTTCCACCACGCGCAGGTCGACCTGCAACCCGCCAGCCAGCACGACGCTCGTCTTCGCGGGCCCGGTCCCCTGCACCTCGGCCACGCCGTGGTAGTCGCGCAGGGCGGCCATCACCGGCTCCGGGTCGTTCGCCTCGACGAGGACGTCGAGATCGCCGACCGTCTCGCGTCCCCGGCGGTAGGAGCCGGCGACGTCGAGGCGCACCACCCCGGGGGCCTCTTCGAGCGCGGCGACGAGCGGCACCACCGCCGCCTCGGCGTCGACGAGGCGCAGGCGCCCCTGGTGGGCGCGCACGCGCTCGATCCCGGCGAGGATCTTGGCCTGGCTCTTCTCGCCGAACCCCGCCAACCCGGCGAGCCGGCCCGCTCGCCCCTCGCGCTCGAGGTCGTCGAGGCCGGTGACCCCGAGGGCCTGCCACAGCGCGGCGGCCCGTTTCGGCCCCACCCCCGGCACCCGCTTCACGTCGAGCAGGCCGACGGGCACCTCGCGCTCGAGCTCGGTGAGCTGCGGGATCTCGCCGTGCTCCACGAGGTCGCGCACGGCCTGCGCGAGGTCCTTGCCGACGCCCTTGAGCGCCAGGAGGCCCTCCGGCGGCAGGTCCGCCACGCGGACGTCGTGGGCCGCGATCGTCTCGGCCGCCGTGCGGTACGCCCGCACCCGGAAGGGGTTCGCGCCCGTCAGCTCGAGCAGGTCGGCGAGGCGTTCGAGCCGAAGGGCGATCTCGTCGTTGCCGTAGCGCCTCGGAGGGCTCACGAGAGCGCCTCCGCCTCGAGTTCGCCCGTGTCGATCCCGAGGTCGGCGAGGTAGGCGAGGAAGCCCTCCTCGTCGACGACCTCGACCCCTAGGTCGTTCGCCTTCGCCAGCTTCGACCCTGCGTCCTCGCCCGCGACGACGAGGGTCGTCTTGCTCGAGACGCTGCTCCCGGCCTTCGCGCCGAGCCGCTCCACCAGCGCCTGGGCCTGCTCGCGCGTGAAGCGCCGCAGCGCGCCCGTGAACACGATGCGGCGCCCGGCCAGCGGCAACGACTCCGGCTCGGTGACGACGATCGGCGCCGTCTCGACCTGCTCGGCGAGCGCATCGAGCACGGCCGCGTTGCGCTCCTCGTGCAGGAAGCGATGGATCGCCTCCGCCATGATGGGGCCGATGCCGGGCGTGGCCTGGAGCGTCTCGATGTCGGCCGCGCGGAGCGCCGACAGCGTGCCGAAGCGCTGGGCGAGGGTCCGGGCGACCGCCGCGCCGACCTCGGGGATGCCGAGGCCGTACAGCAGCCGTGGCAGCGTGGTGCGCCGCGCGGCACGGATCGCGTCCAAGAGCTTGCGCGCCGAGACCTCGGCGAAGCCCTCGAGCGCCTCGACCTCGCCGTGGTCGAGCTCGAACAGGTCGGGCAGGTGCCGGACCATGTCCCGCTCCACGAGCTGGCGTGCGGTGCGCTCGCCCAGGCCCTCGATGTCGAGCCCGCGACGGCTCCCGAAGTGGACCAGCCGGCCCACGAGCTGCGCCGGGCACTCGAACGAGTTCGGGCAGACGGTGTAGGGGCCGATGGCGATCAGGCGGGTGTCGCACGACGGGCACGTGTCGGGCATGGTGAACGCAGGGCCGCGGTGGGCGCCCTCGTCGATGCGCGCGACCACCTGCGGGATCACGTCGCCGGCGCGTTCGACGCGGACGGTGTCGCCCTCGCGGATGTCCTTGCGCAGGATGTCCTCACGGTTGTGCAGGTTCGCGCGGCTCACGGTCACGCCGCCGATGCTCACCGGCCGCAGCAGCGCCACCGGCGTCACCGTTCCGGTCCGCCCGACGCTGAGCACGATGCGCAGGACCTGCGACACCTCCTTGCGGGGCGGGAACTTCATGGCGTACGCCCAGCGCGGATGGTGCGCCGTCGATCCCAGCCGCCGGCGCGCCGCGAGGTCGTCGAGCTTCACCACCAGGCCGTCGATCTCGTAGCGCAGGTCGTCGCGCCGCGCGGCCGTGGCGGCGAAGTGCTCGAGCACCTGATCGGCGGTGTGGGCCGTCGCGTTGTCGGGGTTGATGGGCAGCCCCCAGTCACGCAGCGCGG